>CAXTSD010000047.1:0-10976 GCA_964246775.1 uncultured Acetobacteraceae bacterium
GCCCGTTCACCTCGCGCTGCAACAGGGCGGACGCGCGTTGCGCCGGCGAACGCCCGCCGCTGCTCGCAACGCACGGCCACGCCGTCGCCTGCTGGCACCCGCTCGATGCCTGACGGCGGCCTCGCGGCGCATGTCTGACGACGTGCTCGTCACCGATGTCTGACGACGTGCTCGTCGTCGAAGCGGTCGGGCGCGACTACCGGCTGCCCGGGGGCGGCGTGCTGCGCGCCGTGCAGGACGTGAGCTTCCGCCTCGCGCGCGGGCAGACGCTCGGCATCGTAGGCGAAAGCGGCTGCGGCAAATCCACGCTCGGCCGCATGCTGCTGCATCTGACGGCGCCAACATCGGGCCGGGTGCTCGTCGAGGGCGAGGTGCTGGCGCAGCTGTCGCCGGCGGCGCTGAGGGCGAGGCGGGCGACGATGCAGATGATCTTCCAGGACCCGAACGGCTCGCTCGATCCGCGCCTGCGCGTCGGCGCCGCACTCGAGGAGCCGCTCGTCATCCACCGCTTCGGCGGCCGCGCGGCGCGCTCGGCGCGCGTGGCCGAACTGTGCGCCCTGATCGGCCTGCCGCCCGAGGCGTTGCGGCGGTTCCCGCACGAGTTCTCCGGCGGCCAGAAGCAGCGCATCGCCATCGCCCGCGCGTTGGCGCTCGAGCCGCGCCTCATCGTCGCCGACGAGCCGGTCTCCGCACTCGACGTCTCGATCCAGGCGCAAGTCCTCAACCTGCTCGCCGACATACGCGCACGCTTCGCGCTCTCCTTCGTCTTCATCTCGCACGACCTCGCGGTGATACGCCACGTCAGCGACCGCGTCGGCGTGATGTATCTCGGCCGCCTCGTCGAACTCGCCGATGCCGAGCCGTTCTTCGCCCGCCCCGCGCACCCGTATTCGCGCATGCTGCTCGACGCGGTGCTCGAGCCCGGCGCGCCGCCGCGCGACGCTGTCGTGGAAGGCGAGCCGCCCGACCCCGAGCACCCGCCGCCGGGCTGCGTGTTCCACCCACGCTGCCCACTCTGCGTCGAACGCTGCCGCGCCGAAGCGCCGCCGTTTGCGGAGGCTGCCGGGCGGATGGTGGCGTGCTGGCGGGCCGGCTGATACGGTTTTACTCGACGCTGTCCGCGACGTCGGTCATCAGCGGCACGCTTTCGATCGTGTCGTCGGCGGTCTGCACGGTCTCGTGGATCAGCGTCGTCAGGCGATCTTTCGTGGCGCGGAACTCGGCGGAGGCAAGCTGCTCGCCGCGTCGCGGCCGCTCGAGCGGCACTTCGATCAGTTCCTGAACCTCACCGGGATGCGCGGAAAGCACCAGGATGCGGTCGGCGAGGAAGATCGCCTCGCTCAGGTCGTGCGTGATGAACACGACCGTGATGTCGACCTTCCTCCACAGCTCCAGCAGGTAGGCCTGCATCCGTTCGCGGGTCTGGGCATCGAGCGCGCTGAACGGCTCGTCCATCAGCAGTATGCGCGGCTCGCCGACCAGGGCACGGGCGATGGCGACGCGCTGCTTCATTCCGCCCGAGAGCTGGTGGGGATAGGCGGCGGCGAATCTCTCAAGGCCGATCAGCCCGAGCCATTGCGCCGCCTGCGCCTCCGCCTGCCCGCGCGCCATGCCCTGCATCCTGAGCCCGAACATGACGTTGCGCTTGACCGAGAGCCACGGAAACAACGTGTAGCCCTGGAACACCATGCCGCGTTCCCGGCCCGGTCCGTTGACCGTCTTGCCCTCGACCACGACCTCGCCCGAGCTCGGGGTTTCGAGCCCGGCGAGTATCCTGACCAGGGTGGACTTGCCGCATCCGGACGGGCCGATGACGCAGACGAACTCGCGACGATGCGTCGTGAACGTGACGTCGCGCAGTGCCGTGACTACCCGGTTGCCCGACTGGTAGGTCTTGGTCAGCCGATGGACGGCGAGCACCGGCGGGCGGGCGCGCATGCGGGCGAGGCGGTTCCTGACATTTTCGTTTTGATCCAGATACGACGCCGAAGCGACGTTCGACGCGGTCGCCGCCGCGTCAGACGGCATCGCTGCGATCCCACGCAAACAGCCGGCGTCCAAGCGCGGCCAGCACGATGTCCGTCCCCAGGCCGATGACGCCGATGATTGCGATGGCGGCGTAGACGTTGGCAAAATGCTGGTAGCGCGCCTGCTGGGTGATGAACAGCGATATGCCGGACGTCGCGCCGATCAGCTCGGCCACGATGAGATAGGTCCAGGCCCAACCGAGCAGGACGCGCTGATCGCGGTAGAGGTCGGGCAGTATGCTCGGGATCACGACCTTGGCCAGCAGAGTGAGGTTCTTTGCGCCCAGCGTCAGCGCCGCCTCGACCAGGGCGAAATCCGCCTTGCGGGTCGTGTTGGCGACGATGAGGATTTGCTGGAACAGTGTTCCAATCACGATGATTGCGATCTTGGGTCCGTCGTAGATGCCGAGCACCGCCACCGCCAGCGTGCCGAACGCCGGCGCCGGCAGGTAGCGGAAGAACTCGACGAACGGCTCGATCAGGCGGGAGGTAACGCTGTGCGCCCCGCACAATATGCCGAGCGGAACCCCGATCAGCGACGAGATGGCGAAGCCCCAGAAGATCACCCTGATGCTGTGCCACAGGCTCTGACGCAGCCACTCGCCGTCCTGCTGCGCCGGCGCGGTCAGAAACGCGCTGACGAAGGCCGACACCACGCTGCCCGGATCGGGCAGGTAGATCGGGTTGGCGGGAGTACCGGATGGCGCCGCCTTGCCATCTTTACGCGCCTGCTCGACCTCGGCGACGAACGTCGCCTTGTCGAGACGCATGCCGACCTGGAAGTAGTCGACGCTGCCCGGGTCGGCGATCAGCACGTCGGGGTGCCAGACGAACGGCACGTAGCTCACCGCGCACCACAGCAGGATCGGGATCACGACGGAGGCGAAACCGAGCACCGCGCGCGTCCTCGCCGTCAGCCGCGACCGCACCCTGAACCATTGCGCCGGCCCGGTTCGGGCCGCCTCGCCACGAGGGGTCGCGAGCCTCGCGACCGCGGCGACGGACGCCATCTGCCTCATTCAACGAGGGACGGATCGATATACATGTCGATCTGTTGCGGCTGCTTGTAGACGTTGTTCCGCACGTTGAAATCATCCGCGTTCTTGTCGGAGCCGTAGAGCGACATCAGCGTATCGCCCTTCCGGAACGCCGCGCGGGCCTCGGCGCGGCTCAGCAGCCGGGTGCCGCCGACCAGGCGCTTGTAGGCGCCAGGATCAAGGCCGTCCCGCGCCGCCATGATCCTCAATGCGTCGTCGGCGGTCTTGGGATCAGCGATGTAGGCGAGGATGCGATACCAGACCCCGACAACCTTCTTCCAGTCGTCTCGCCGCTGCTTGAGGCTCTGCGGCGTCACCGCGAGGCCGTCGAAGATCAGCCCCGGCGCCTGCGCCGAGGTGAAGATCGGCCGGGCGCCGGGAACCAGGGACATCGCCTGGCCGGCGATAGGCTGCCACGCGCCGATCGCCGAGACCGAGCCCGACGCCAGGACCTGCGGCGTCTCGTTCGTCTTCGCGTTCACCAGCTTGACCGCCGAGATCTGCAGTCCGGCCTGTTTGAGGGCGTACTCAAGCAGCAGATGCTCGAGCACGCCGACCTCGATGCCGACGCTCTGATTGGCGAGCTGCCTCACGTCCTTGATCCCCGGCTTGCCGAGGATCATGTCGTTGCCGTTCGAATAATCGGTCAGCAGGATGATCGTGTTCCTGGCGCCATTGGCCCCTAGGCTCAGCGCATCGCTGGTGCCGCAAAGATCGCCATCGAGCTTGCCGGCCGTGAAAGCGTCGAGCGAGGCCGAATAGTCGAACCACTGCATCTGCACGTCGACGCCGGCTTCCTTGAACCAGCCCTTGTCGACGGCGATCTGCCACGTGGTCCAACCCGGCCAGTCGCTGCAGCCGATGCGCAGCGGCTCCTTGGCCGAGGCGGGGGTCGCGGCGATGACTGCGCCGAGCAGAAACATCATCGCGGCCTGGCGGAGCCGACGGGAGATCAACATCTGCGACCAAACTCCTGCAAAGCGGAGGCACGCCGAACGACTGCCACTACGCAAGACCCATGCCGGCTACGCGAGCCCGACGCAGCCGCGCCGCGACGCCGGGCCGTCTGCATCCCCCCGGCATATTTCTTGCGCGGAACCAGTCAGCCGGTAGCCCGTGGAGTGGACCAATTATGTCAGCAAAGCGCTTTCACCTAGGCTGGTTCACGAACTTCACCGCCGACGAGTGGAACGGACCGTTCGCCAATGGCGGCCTGCCCTGGGACGGCCGGTTTCACGTCGAAATGGCGCAGGCGCTCGAGCGGGCGTGCTTCGACTACCTGATGCTCGAGGACAAGCTCGCGATCTCGGAGGCCTATGGCGGCAGCATGGAGGTCTATCTCAAGCACGCGGTCGGCATGGCGCCCAAGCACGACCCGGTGCCGCTCGCGACGCTGATTGCGGGCGCCACCTCCCGCATCGGCGTCGTTGCGACCATGTCGACGCTCGGCTATCCGCCGTTCCTCCTCGCCCGACTGTGTTCCACCGTTGACAGCATCGCGGGCGGACGTTTCGGCTGGAACATCGTCACCAGCGCGGAGGATTTCGCCGCCCAGAATTTCGGCCTCGACCGCCTGCCGCCGCGCGAGCTGCGCTACGACATGGCCGAGGAATACATGCAGCTCGTCTACGCCCTGTTTGGCAGCTGGCAGCCCGGCGCCGTGATCCGCGACCGGGAGCGCGGCATCTACGCCGACCACACCAAGGTCGCGCCCATCAACTTCGAAGGGCGGTTCTTCAAGTGTCGCGGCCCGCTCAACACGGTGCCGTCGCCCCAGGGCACGCCGACCCTGGTCCAGGCCGGCGGCTCGCCCAAGGGACGCAGCTTCGCCGCCCGGCATGCCGACAGCGTCATCTCGCTGGCCGAGGGCATCGACGGCATGAAGGACTTCCGCGACGATATACGCGCCCGCGCCGCGCAACAGGGCCGCGATCCGGACGACCTGAAAATACTCTTCCTGGTCTCGCCGGTGCTCGGCGAAACTCCCGCCGAGGCGCGCGACAAATACAACCGCGCGATCACCGCGCCGGACTTCATCGAGAAGAGCCTGGCGCTGATCTCCGCCATCACGGACATGGACTTCAAGCAGTTCGAGCTTGATCAGCCGCTCCCCGGACGCCTCGTCACCAACGGCGAGCAAGGCACTCTCGACAAGTTCCAGCAATGGGGCAGCGGCAAGACCTTGCGCCAACTCGTCGTCGAGAGCTCCGGCGGCACCGCCGCCTGCATCGAGCTGGTCGGCACGCCCGCCGAGGTCGCGGACTTGATGGAACAGGCGATGGCGAGCGTCGGCGGCGACGGCTTCCTCATCACCTCGCCCGGCCAGGGCGTGACCAGGCGGCAGGTGATCGAGGTGACGGACGGTCTGGTGCCCGAACTGCAGCGGCGCGGTCTCGTTCGCACCCGCTACAAGCACGCGACATTGCGCGATAACCTGCGAGCGTTCTAGCTGGCAGAGATTAAGGCAAGGGGCTTTGCCCCTTGACCCCATCAAAGGCGGAGCCTTTGAAATCCTGTCTTAAGTAAAAGGGGTCTGGGGTCTACTGACCCCAGCGGGTCCAGGGCAGAGCCCTGGCCTTTTTTTAGCTCGGGGAAGCGCCGGCGACGTTGCTGGTCGCCGCCTCGATCTGCTCCAGCAATCGCGAGAAGTCGATCGGCTTCGCGTGATAGTCGTCGCAGCCCGCGGCGAGCGCCTTTTCCTTGTCGCCGGACATCGCGTGCGCGGTCAGCGCGATGATCGGAATGGCGCCGCCCTCAGGGCTCGCCTTGATCTCGCGGGCGACGGTCCAGCCGTCCATCAGCGGCAGGTTCATGTCGAGCAGCATCACGTCCGGCTTCTCGGCCAGCGCCTTGGCGAGGCCAGCCTCGCCGTCGAACGCCAGCGAGACCTCGTAGCCGCGCCGCTTCAGCCGTCGGGACAGGAAATCCCAGATCTCCTCATGGTCCTCGACCAGCAGGATGCGCGTCATGCGTCAACTCTCCTCAACGCGTCGCCAACGCAGTGAGCGGCTGGTTCGTTCACGTGACGTTGAGCCGCGCTCATACGAAATGCATCTGCATCGCCTCGAGGAAATTGAGCCGCGAGGCGAGGTCCTCGTGCGGCACGCAGACCATGTTGAGAAAGCCGACGCCGATCTGCCGGTTGTCGGCGCCGCCGGTCTTCAGCGCCAGATTGACCGGGTTGTGCACGATCATGCGGATCACGTGCTCGTTGCGCGGCGAGCTGCCGATGTCGGCGCGGAAGATCACCCGGTTGTCGGGCGCGATCTCGCGTGACATCCGGGTCTTGCGATCGACCGTCATCGTGACGTTGAGCGGATCCATGCCGCCCTTCACGACCAGATACAGGTAGCGCTCCTTGGTGGTGGCGACGCGAAACTTCACTTCGGTGACGCCCGGCGCCGACCAGGCGCCCCAATCCTCGAGATGGTGCCAGCCGGCGCCGGAGCGGTACGGCAGCGCCGAGCACTCGTAGGTCTTGCGCGCGGTGACAATGCGGAAATCGTAGATCGTGCCGTCCTGGATCACCGGCGCGTGCTGCTCGGCGACGCCGCGGGCCGAATGGCGCGCCGCGTCCAGTATGTCGTTCGCAACGTCCGACCAGCCGCGTATGTCGGCGCGCTCGCGGCTCGCGCGCGTGCTGTCGGCCAGGAAGGTGTCGTCGGAGACGAGGCGCATGATGGTGTCGCGCCAGGCGTTCTGGTCGTGGCTGTCGATCAGTATGTCGCCGCGCGAGGCGGCCTCCGGCACCGAGGAGTTGTTCGAGGCGACGGTGAGCTTGCCGTACGAGACCGCCTCGGTGACCGGCAGGCCCCAGCCCTCGTAGAACGACGGATAGACCGTGAACAGGCAGCCGCGATAGAGGTCGGCGAGTTCCTGGTCAGACAGGTTGTTGAGCTTGACGACGAGGTCCTTGAGCGCCGGGTCGCGCGAGAACACGGCGCGCGCCAGGTCGAACATCCAGCCTTCCTTGCCGACCAGCACGAGCTTCGGCACCCGCTCGCGCGGCAGCATGCGGGCGAGATCGGACCAGATCTGGAACAGCAGCGCGTGGTTCTTGCGCGCCTCGAGCGTGCCGACGCAGAGCACGTAGCGCTCGATGTCGAGGTTGAGGCGCTCGATGATGCCGGTGCGCAGCATGTTCTCCGGCTGCGGAAACGCCGCGTTCAGGCGCGCGATCGAGATCGCCGAGCAGCCGCCGGTGAGCTCGCGGGCGCAACGCGCGACGTCGTTGGCCGACGAGGTCGAGTTGACGATGATGTGGTCGGCGATCGAGACGGCGCCGCGAAACCACAGACGAAACTCGTCGACCAGCCCGGCGTCGCAGAACTCGGGGGTGACGAGCGGTATCGCGTCGTGGATGAACGGGATGTAGCGTATGCCGTATTCGAGGCGCAGGCGCTGCACCTTGTGCAGGTAGTCGGGTATCCACCACGAGCTGCCGAGATTGACGATCGCGTCGCCCGCCATCGGCGTATAGGCGCGCGCCGAGAGCAGCGCCTCGTCGAGGTCGACGAGCCAGACGTCCTTCGTGATGTTCGGCGTGTACGAGGTCTTGATCTGCTGCAGCAGCCGGTCGTTCGGTAGCGACTTCCAGGAGTGCGAGGCGCCGTCGAAGAAGATCGTGGTGAACGGCGCGTCGCTCAGCTCCGGCGCGATCTCGTGCTCGATGATCGAGCGCAGCACCTCGATCTGCACGCGCTGGATGCCGGTCGGCCGCACGTTGTCGCGCCAGAACTGCATCAGGTCGCTGATGTCGAACACGTAGCGCGCGTCCTGCTCGGCGGCGACCGGCTGATGCACGCGGCTGCGCGAGTGTCGGCCCGCCAGCGGCGCGGCCTCGAGTGCGGCCGGCTCGGCGAGGCTCGCCGCCACGGCCTGACCGCGCGATCTCGTCTCCGGCTCGGGCATCGATCTCGCCTCCTGGCCCTGGTGAAGCGTCGCCCCCGTAGGCTCGGCGAAGCTTGCCTGCGGGCGCTCGTCAAGGCCCGCCTCCGGAGCCTTGTGCAGGCTCGCCTCAGGCTCGGGCAGCGCCGCCGCCACTTCGGCCAGCCCGCCCGCCGGCGCCGCCAGGTCGACGGTGACCATCGCGGTGCCGTGCTCGTGAAACCAGTACTCGGCCTCGCGCACGAAATCGAGCGACATCTGCGCGTCGTGCACCGTTCGGTCGAGCGCCGGTATGTTGATGGTGAAGCTGATCCACTCGCCTGGCAGCAGCGTCGGCGAGATCAGAAAGGCGCGGTCCTCGAACACCGTGTCGCCGCTCTCCGCGTCGCGCACCCGAAACCCGAGGTTGAGCGCGCCGGCCCTGGCGCCGCCGGTCGCCGCCGGCGTGTCGCCTTCGATCCTGACGCGGCCGATATAGGTCGTCGGCTGGTCGTAGGAGAAGCCGGCGTCGATGTTGTCGAACTCGATGGCGAACGGGAAGATGTCGATCATCAGGGCGCTTTGCATCTGAGCTGGCTACGAGGAGTAGGCGCTGGGCTCGCATCTTATAGCAGGGCAGGCCGGATTGGGTATGCTGAACAGCAGGCGCGCCGCTTCCCGCCGCGCGGTTCATACCAACGCAGTCGAATGAGCAAGACACAGGCACGCGGGACGACAGCGGGGCGGCCACAGACGGGCACAGGCGCGCCCCGGCACCCGCCCGTCACGGCTGCGGCCGCGTCCGGGCTCGAGGCGGAGCTGATCGCCTTGCTGGTCGCGGTCACCTCGGGCGAGCCGCGCGTGCTGACCATCGACGACGGCGCCAGCCTGCCGTCCGGGCCGTTCGAGAGCACCCATCGCTCGCTGCAGGCCGGCTTGCGAAGCTGGGTCGAGCGCCAGACCCACCATCCGCTCGGCTACGTCGAACAGCTCTACACCTTCGCCGACCGCGACCGCACCGCCGATTTCGGTGCGGCCGAAGCGGCATTACGCGTGATCTCGGTCGGCTATCTCGGCCTCACCCGCGAGACCCCCGCCCGGCAGACGCCGCCGCATCTCAGCGCCTCGCCCGGCGCGCGCTGGCGCGGCTGGTACGAGTATTTTCCCTGGGAGGATCACCGCCACGGCGTGCCGTCGGTCATCGAGCGGCACATCGCGCCGGCGCTCGCAAGGTGGAGCGAGGCGAGTTCAAGCCGCGAGCAGCGCGCCGCCTTCGCCTTCGGCCTGTCCGGGCGCGCCTGGAACGAGGAGCTGGTGCTCGCCCGCTACGAGCTGCTGTGGGAGGCGGGCCTGGTGCCAGAGAGCCCGGCCGCGTCAAGCGGGCCGCCAAGCGGGGCGGCGGACCGGCTGGGCCGGACGATGACGCATGACCACCGGCGCATCCTGGCAACCGGCCTCGCCCGGCTGCGCGCCAAGATCAAATACCGCCCCGTGGTGTTCGAGCTGCTCGGCGACACCTTCACCATGCTGCAGCTGCAGCACAGCGTCGAGGCGCTCGCCGGACGGCGGCTGCACAAGCAGAACTTCCGCCGGCTGATCGACGGCCAGCAGCTCGTCGAGGAGACCGGCGCGCGGGCGACGCAGACCGGCGGCCGGCCGGCCAAACTGTTCCGCTTCCGCCGCGACGTGCAGCTCGAACGCGCCCTGAGCGGCGCCCGGCTGCCGCTCGCCAGGAGCTAGAACACGGGTTTGGGGCCAACCGGCCCCAACGGGTCGAGGGCAGAGCCCTCGCCTTGTTCCTGCAGGATGAGCAGATGGCCGCCGCTGCCGTCCGACATCGGCGTCAGCGTCCTCGTGGCGAGCACCTCGGTGCCGTCGGCGCGCAGATACGCCTGCAGCGGCGATCCCTCGCGGCAGGCGGCGGTCGCGAGCGAGGCCGAGGCGCGCGCCGCCGGCGGATAGATCATCGCGACGTTCTGGCCGAGCGCCTGAGCCTCGCTCCAGCCGAGCAGCGCCCGGGCGCCGCTGTTCCACTCGATGATGCGCGCCCTGTCGTCGGTGGCGATCATCGCGTGTTCGGTCGCGCTGTCGAAGATCGCGCGCAGCCGGCGTTCGCTCTGGCGCAGCGAGCGCTCGATGCGCTGGGCCTCGCGCAAAGGCGAGACGTCGGTCAGCGTCGCCAGGTGGTAGGCGATGCGGCCGTCGGCGTCGACGACCCGGCTGACCTGCACCCGGTTGGCGAAGCTGGTGCCGTCGCGCCGATAGTTCACCAGCTCGACCTCGGCCGCCACCGAACGGCTGACCGCATCGCCAAGCCGGCGCACCATCTCCGGCTCGCTGGCCGGCCCTTGCAGGAAGCGGCAGTTGCGGCCGAGCACCTCTTCCGGCAGATAGCCGGTCATCGACAGGAAGGCCTGGTTTGCGAACACGATCGGATCGTCGTCCTGGTTCGGGTCGGTCAGCAGCATCGGCGTGTCGCCGTCAAACAGCGAGCGCAACGCCGGCAGGGCCGGCAGGCCGAGGCGGTCGATCAGCGTCTCCAGCGCCTGCTCGATCGCCGCCGGACGCGGCTTTCCGCCGCGCGCAGGCTTGCCATTGACCGGATCGTGCTGAGCCAAACGGGCACCCGCGCTTCGACAGATCGCGATCATGCCCGCCGCCGGCAGCCGCCGCCATGACCGTTTGCCGTCCAAGGCAAATCAAACGGCCGTCATCATCGGCGAACCGGCATGGACGATAGGCGACGGGCGCGGTTAGTGTTGCGCAAACGCATCACGCAAGGACGCAGTTGCGCCCACGGTCCGGCGCTCGGCGGAGGACCGACACCAGTGAGCATCCTGCGCCAGAGGCTCGCGCCGCCCCGGCTGTTGGTGGCGTCGGCATGACCGCCTGGTCGGCGCCGAACGATCCGAGCGACGCGATCTGCGCCCGCGAGCCGATCCATCGTCCAGGCACGATCCAGCCGCACGGCGCGCTGCTCGCGCTCGATCCGGCGCGTGAGCTTGCCGTCGCCGCGGTCAGCCGCAACTTGCCGGAACTGCTGCCG
>CAXTSD010000048.1:0-326 GCA_964246775.1 uncultured Acetobacteraceae bacterium
GCGCGGCCGCCCTCGCGCAGGCCGAGGCTCACCGGCCGGGTCTCGACCACGCCGTTCTGAACCACCTGCACCTCTGGGCCGGCGCTCTGAAACAGCACGGCCGAGAGCGGGACCAGCACGCCGCGATGCCGGGCGGTCTCGATCACCGCGCGCGCGAAGCCGCCGAGCACGAGGCCGCCCGCACCGCCGGCCACATCACCCTCCTTGCCGCCAGCCTTCGAAGCGGGGTCGATCGCGATGCGGATGCGGCCGAGGCGGGACAGGCGGTTCATCTCGGGCGACACCAGCCGGATCACGCCGTCGCGCACGACCCCGCCCGCCAGTTC
>CAXTSD010000048.1:336-10855 GCA_964246775.1 uncultured Acetobacteraceae bacterium
CCGGGGTTTCCCTCCGGCCCCCCCCCCCCCCCCCCCCGCGCCCGCCCCCCCCCCCCCCCGCCAGTTCGAGCGTCGCGCGCTGCCCGGGGCGCAGCCTGGCGAGCGTCGCCTCCGGCACCTCCGCCTCCAGCTCGATCGCGCCATCGCTGATGATGCGGAACAGCGGGTCGGCGTTCATGCTGACGACGGAGCCGAGCCGCGCGACGCGGCGGCTGACGAGCCCGGCGACCGGGGCCTTGATCTCGGTATCGGCGAGCTTGACCGCGAGCTCCTGCCGCTGCGCCCGCGCAAACGCGAGGTCGGCTTCGCTCGACATGACGCGGGCGGCGGCGGCGGCGAGCGCCGCCTCGCGGGTGTCGAACGTCTCGCGCGAGGCGGTGCCGGTCTTGATCAGGTCGCGGGTGCGGCCGAACGCGGCTTCGGCCTGCCGGCGCGACGCCTCGGCTTCGGTGATCGCGGCCGCATCGCGGGCGATCTGGGCGGCGTTCTGCGCCAGCGAGGCGAGCAGCACGTCGCTCGACAGGCGGGCGAGCACCTGGCCGGCGGCGACCGTGTCGCCCTCCTCCACCAGGATGCGCGTGATCGCCACGCCGTCCACTTGCGGACTGACCAGTATCTCCTCGCGCGGCACCAGCGTGCCGGTGACGGTGGCCGTCTCGACGATCTCGTTCACCGCGGCGCGCGACACCGTGACGGTCGGCACGGCCACGGCCTCGCCGGCCAGCGCCGTCCGCATCGCCGGTGCCGCCAACAGCGCCAGCGCCGCGGCCGGTGCCATCAGCCGCGCGATCCGCTCGCGACGCGCTCGGCTGGCCGAGACGTGCGTCACCGCCAACGCGTAGTCCGGCCGCGCCGCGCCGCGTCCCCCTTGCTTCTACCAATTGCAGGCACACTCGCCCCCCGTCCTTACTCGCCCGCGTCCTTACCGGACTAGTAAGGCCACAGCCGCCCGGCGAGCGCTACTCGTGTTTTCGCCGCAACGGTCCGGAGCCGGGCGTTTCTAAGCCAGGGCGTAGACGTCGACCCTGGCATCGTAGGTCGGCACGTAGAGCATGCCGTTGGCGGCAACCGGGCGGTTGAACTTGTTATGCGTGTAGGCGATCGACCACGTCGCGGAATCCCAGATCGGCGCCAGACGTTTGCTGCCGTCGGGGTTGGTGACGAACCGCGTCGCGTCATAGGCGAGCAGCCGGCCGGGACTGAGCGTCATGTTGGCGTCCTGGTAGGGGATGCTGGCCCAGACCACGCCGCTCGACGGCGCCGCGCCGTCCGCCGACAGCGTGATCATGCCGCCCGGCATGCCGCCCGGTGGACGTGGCGAGGCCGCGGAGGCGACCTCGGCGCCGCACGCAAGATAGGTGAGCGCCCCCGCCTTGCCGACCGACCACGCGCGCAGGCATTCGTTCTCGCCCCAACTGAACATCATCTGTCCATGGTCAGGACTGTTCCACAGCACCATCTCGCCGTGCTGGTGATGGGTGACGTTGCCCGCAAGGACGTTCAACGTCGCGATGTCGTCCGGCGCCGGGCTCAGCGCCGGCGGGTAATACGTGCTGAACACCGGCGGCGCTGAGAGCTTGGCGTAGTTGCCCGCCGGCGCATCGAGATCGGCGGGCTGCGTCCTACCCAGCGCCTTGGTGTCGAGGCAATACGCGATGCCGTCCTTGCCGGCGCCGATCAGCACGCCGCCCGCCAGCAGCCCTGGGCCGCCCGAGCCGAGGTCCATGTCATCCCAGCCCTTGGCCCCCGCGGCGTCAAAGGCGCGGCGGTTGCTCGGCCGCGGCTCGTTGTACTCGTCGCCGCTGCGGTCGAGGCCGACCCGGCCGTCATCGGTCCAGGGTGTCCACCAGTCGACGACGGCGAGCGCGCCGGGGCCGGCGCCGGTTGGCGCCGTATAGCGCAGCTTGAGGAAGCTGTTGCCCCAGTCGGTCACCGCGTCGAAGGTGCCGTTGCCGGTCATCGCGTAGAGGTGGGCGCCGTCGCCGGCGAGCCCGGCGCCCGCCTGCCAGATACCGGCGCCGAAACCCTTGGCGCTTGCGGTCGACGCCCAGGCGGCGGTGATCCGCGCTTGCGTCGTGTCATAGGCGATGATCCATCCCCGGCTCGCATGGCTCGTCTCCGAAACCGATCCGAACGGAATGTAGACGACGCCGTCCTGCAGCAGCAGCGACGCGCGCTGCTTGCGCATGGCGGAGACGAAGGTCTGCTCGAGCCCGCCGGCAGGAGCATAGGTGACGCCTTCGAGGTTCAGCGGCGGATGCGCGGGCGCGCCGTCGGCGATCCTGATGGCGTGCAGCCAGTGCTGGGCCCTCGCCGCGCTGCCGTCCGGCGACTGCCAGGCGCAGCCGTAGAACACGCCGGCAGGCAGATCGAGCACGCCGGTCGAAAGAAATCCCCAGTGATCGTTGATCAGCCAGGCGTCGATCGCCTTGCTGCCGACGATCGGGGCGCCGACCTGGCGCGCCCAGATCATCGTCGGACTGCCGGCGTCAAAGGCGCAGACCAGGTTGCCCATGGTCGCATAGAGGCAGAGATCCATCACGCGCCCGTCCGGCAGCGTGACGCCGGGGGCGATCAGCGGCTGGCCTTCGATGCCGCGGGCATCGCCCGGCAGGATGTGGGAGAACTTGCGTTCGATGCCGCGCAAGCGGACGGCGTCCGCAGTGAGCACCGTCTCGCCGACATTGGCGCCGGAGCGGGCGTTGTCGAAGCAGCGGGTGGTGACGGCGGCGCTAGTCATGGGCCCGCTCCCGAAACGGCGCGATGGCCCGCCGGAGCCGCTCGAGGCGCGGGGCGAGGCGCGCGGCGTGAAGGCGCATGCCGTCGATCGTCAAGCCGATCAGCCACGGCGCCGACGGCAGCAGCATCAGCACGTCGGCCCAGTCGCCGGTCGCCAGATTGTGCGCAAGCAAGCCGAGCACGCAGGCGGCGCCGATGCACTCGCGCGGACTGACGACGTGTCTCATACCCAACCTCCCATGTAAGTCACCTCAAGCTCGAACGCCGAGCCCTGCGCCGGCAGCCCGTCGGTGGCGACGAGCAGCGTGTGCCAGCCCGCCTCGGCGGTGCGCGCCGTCTCGCCTTGCGCGTCGCTGCCGGCCTGATCGTCATAGGCGCGGGTGGCCAGCGTCGTGCCGTCCGGCGAGCGTATGCTGAGCGTCAGCAGCGCCTGATTGCCCCAGGAGCTGCGGTCAGGCTTGAGCGTCGCCGAGAGCGGCGTGCCGGCCGCCGCCCAGACCCGGCCGACGGCGAGCGTGCCGGAGCTCGGCAGCGGCATGATGTCGAGGTCGACGGCGCCGAAGAAAATCTGGGTGGTGCGCTTGCCGATGGGGTGGATGTCGCCGCTGACGCCCTGGCGGGAATAGGCGACGGTGCCGAGCCCGTTATCGTTCCGCGGCAGCGTCACGGTGGCGCGACCTTGCCCGTCCGTCCAGATGTCCGGCGCGTGTCCGGCGTAGTCGTGCAGGCTCGCATAAGGGCCGAAATTGGTCTCGACAATGATCGTATGCTCGGCCCAGCGGTCGTTGTTCATCGCCGACAGCAGGCCGGGCGAGCCGGTGCGCTCGATGGCGTAGACCTGGCTGTCCGCCCAGCGCTCGAGCTGCGCGCCGGAGGCGAGCTTCGCCTGGATCCACAGCGCGTTGTCGATGTGCGGCTGCAGCCCGCCGCCGCCGTAGCAGCCGGCGTCGTTCGACCAATCCTTGTAGTAGCAGACCGGGTAGCCGGTTCGCGACGCAATCCAGTGATAGCCCTGCGCCTTGTTCCAGATCACCGTCGCGAAGCCGTCGGTGTCGGTGTCGGGGCTTTCAACGAAGGTCGCGGCAAGCGTCGACGAGAGGTCGGCGAACGATCCGCGCAGCTGCTCCATGTTCCAGTCGCCGCCGCCGTTGCACATTGCCTGGACGGCGTAGTGCGTCGAGAAATCGAAGGCCATGCACCGCCCGTGCGTGCCGCCCCAGACCCAGCCATTGAGGTTTTCGGGGTTGCCGTCGTCATATTCGGCGATGATCACCTTGCCGGCCATCGCGCCGAACGCCGCCCAGCGATTGACGAACTCGACCGCCATGCCCTTGGTGTCGTCCAGCCGGCAGCCATCGATGCCGAGACGCCGGAACAGCCAGTCTCCGGCCTCGAGCAGCCCTGCCATCACCGCGCCGGGCGGCGTCGCGTTGATCGGGCAGAGCTCGTCGCCGAACGAGAAGTCGTCGGCAGGGACCGGCACCGGGTCTTCCGGCACGCGCGGCGCGTCGCCGCGAAAATACGAGGGCTGCTTGGCAAAGCGACCGTTCCTGCTGCGTCCGTCGGCGCCGAGATAGCGGTAGACGCCGTTGCTTCCGCCCATGCGCTGGTGCGGCACCATGTCCGCATAGACGTCGAGCCCAGCCGCGTGGCAGGCGGCGACGCAGCGCAGCAGCTGCTCCGCCGTGCCGAAACGCGTCTCGACGCTGTAGAACTGGGCCTTCGAGCCGATGTCGTAATCGTCATAGACGCCGTAGCCGTCGGCGCCGATGAAGCGGCCGGCGTTGGTCTTGAGCGGCGGCGGCAGCAGCACGGCGGTGACGCCGAGCGCCGCCCAGGCCGGGGCTTGCGCCGCGACGTGGTTGTACCAGACCGGGACCAGAGGCGTATCGGCATCCCACGGCGCCGGAACCGACCGGTTCGGTCCCTGCCGGTAGCTGGCCCACATCAGAAAGCCCATCCGTTCACCTTCCGTTCAGCGGACGGCAAACTCCGATATCAGGCGCAATCGTTGCAAGATTTAGCGGGCGCGCCGGGCTACTGCATCACCGGCGCCAGCTTGGTCACCGCCTCGACGTCCTCGCCGAGCCATTGCGCGTTCTTGGCGGTGCCGTCGAACGTCGCGCTGGTCTTGAACAGCTCGTATCTGCCCTCGAGCGCATATGGCCGGCTCCGCGCCAGCAACTCGGCGAGTGCCGCCTGCTCGATCGGCTTGAATGTGCGGGCCGCCTCTATCGCCTGATCGAGGTCGCGCTGGTTCTCGATGCCGGTGATGACGACCGAGGTCGGCAGGTTGAGGGCGTAACGCAGGTAGTCGATCGGCGCGATCGGCGCATCGCTCTTCAGCAGCACGCTGTCGGCGAAGCTCTTCATGCCGAGTGCGGCGATGCCGTGCTCGACCAGGTAGGGCAGCACCAGATGCGCGAAGCTGCGGAAATGCGCGTCCATGAGGTTGAGCGGCATCTGGACGGCGTCGAACTGAAATCCGCGCTCGGCGGCGACCGCCAGCATCTGCAGGTGGATGCGCGGATCCTTGTGGCCGGTGAAGCCGATATAGCGCAGCTTGCCCGCCTGCTTCGCCTCAAGAAACGCCTCCATCGCGCCGCCCTCGGCGAAGATGCGGTCCGGATCGTCGTAGCGCAGGATCTCGTGGTGCTGCACGAGGTCGATCCTGTCGGTGCGCATCCGCTTGAGCGAGGTGTCGATCTGACGCGCCGCCTCCTGCTTGCTGCGCCCGTCCACCTTGGTCATCAGGAACACGCGATCGCGGTAGCCGCCCTGATCAAGTGCGATGCCGACGCGCAGCTCCGAGCGGCCCTCGTTGTAGTCCCAGCAATTGTCGATGAAGGTGATGCCGCGCTCGATCCCCTCGTGCACAAGGCGCACCGCCTCGCTGTCGCTCACCGCGTTCTTGCCGAGGTGAAAGCCGCCGATGCCGATGGCGGAGATCAACTCGTCGGTGCGGCCAAAACGGCGATACAGCATGTCGCCGCGACGCTCGCCGGGATCGCTCAAGGCGGGCAACGCCGACGGGTCAGCCACCCGCATGGCCGGCAGCAACGGGCTCGCCAGCATCGCGCCGCCAGAGACGACTGTTCGGGAACCAGCATCACCCTGCATGCGACACGTCCTCAAAACCCGATAAGCTTGCCGGCACGCGGATAGTTGCCCACTCGCGTTTCGCCATGACGTGAGCGCGGGCGGCTACTCGGTCAAGCCGCGTCGCGCCGACGTCGCGAGCACGTCGCAGCGCTCGTTCATCACGTCGCCCGAGTGCCCGCGCACCCAGCGCCAGTCGATCTCGTGGCGCGCGGCGGCGTCGAGCAGGCGGCGCCAGAGGTCCATGTTGGCAACCGGGTCGCCGGCGGCGTTGCGCCAGCCGCGCCGCACCCAGCCGGTGGACCAGCGGGTGACGCCGTTGCGCACATACTCGCTGTCGGTATGCAGCGCCACGCGACATCGGCGGGTGAGAACCTCGAGTGCGGCGCAGGCAGCGGTGAGCTCCATGCGGTTGTTGGTGGTGACCGGTTCGGCGCCGGTCAGCTCGCGCTCGCGGTCGCGAAAGCGCAGGATCGCGCCCCAGCCGCCTGGCCCGGGATTTGGCTTGCAGCCGCCATCGGTCCAGATCTCGACGAAGGCAGGGTCCGTCTCGGCGTCAGAGGCCATAGGCTGCGGCGTCTTCGGCGGCGCGATGGAAGCGCAGCCGCTTCAGGTAGTCGAGCGGGTCCTTGCGCACGACGAGGGCGCCGGCGGGCGTGTTCAACCAGTCGAACAGCCGCGTCAGCAGGAAGCGCAGCGCGGCGCCCGCGGCGAGCACGGGCAGCGCCTCGCGTTCGCCTCCGGTGAGCGGCCGCACCGACGTGTAGCCACGCAACAGGGCGCGGGCGCTGGTCACGTTGAAGGAGAAATCAGGCTCGAAGCACCAGGCGTTGAGGCAGGTGGCGATGTCGTAGGCGTAGAGATCGGTGCAGGCGAAGTAGAAGTCGATGAGCCCGGAGACCGCGCCGTCGAGGAAGAACACGTTGTCCGGGAACAGGTCGGCATGGATGTGGCCGCGTGGCAGGCTGGCCGGCCAAGCCGCGAGAATGGCGGGCAACACCGCGTCGAGCGTGGCGGCGAGGCCGGGCTGCACCTCGTCGGCGTGGTCGCGGCAGCGCTCGAGCAAGCCCGCCCAGGCGGCGGGACCAAGGCTGTTCGTCCGCTCGGCCACATAGCCGGCGCCCGCCGCGTGCAGCCTGGCGAGGGCGGCGCCGAGCGGCGCGCAATGCGCCGGCCGCACCCGGCGTGGCCAGACGCCGGGCAGGAAGGTGGTTATCGCGGCGTGGCGGCCGGCAAGCAGGCGCAGCGCCACGCCGTCGCGAGCGACGACCGGGCGCGGGCAGTCGATGCCCCGCCCGGCGAGATGATCCATCAAGCCGAGGAACCAGGGCAGCTCACGCGGCTCGACCCGGCGTTCGTACAGCGTCAGGATGTAGTCCGCCTGCTGTCCCAGCCGGCGCGTGCGCAGCATGTAGTTGCTGTTCTCGACCCCCTCGGCGATGCCGCGAAAGGCGATCGGCGCGCCGATGTCGTATTCGGCGAGGAAACCTGCCAGCGCCTCGTCAGAGACGTCGGTGTAGACAGCCATCAGGCGAGCGGCGACGGCAGCCTGAAGGTCACGTCTTCGGTGGTAACCTGACGCTCCTCGATATCGAGCGGGAAGCGCTTGGCGAGTTCGGCGACCACCTCCTGCACCAGGGCCTCGGGGGCCGAGGCGCCGGCGGTGATGCCGATCGTCGATACCCCGTCGAGCAGCGCCCAATCCATGTCGGCGACCTTCGGCACCAGCACCGCGCGGCCGGCGCCGGCGCGCTCGGCAACCTCGCGAAGCCGCTGCGAGTTGGAGGAGTTCGGGCTGCCGATGACGATCACCAGGTCGCAACCGGTCGCGATCGCCTTGACGGCGGCCTGCCGGTTGGTCGTCGCATAGCAGATGTCCTCGCGTCGCGGCCCCTGCATGGTCGGAAACCGGCTGCGCAGCACCTCGACGATCTCGGCGGTGTCGTCGACCGAGAGCGTCGTCTGGGTGATGAAGGCGAGGTTGTCGGGATCGTCGGCCTGCACGGTCGACGCCTCGCCGGCATCCTGCACCAGCGTCACCGCGCCGGGCGGCAGCTGTCCCATGGTGCCGACGACCTCCGGGTGGCCGGCATGGCCGATCATCAGTATGTGGCGGCGCTCGGCGAAATGTCGCTCGGCCTCGCGGTGCACCTTGCTGACCAGCGGGCAGGTCGCGTCGAGGTAGGCGAGGTTGCGGCGCTGCGCCTCGACCGGCACGGATTTCGGCACGCCATGCGCCGAGAATACGACATGCGCGTTCTGCGGCACCTCGGTGAGCTCCTCGACGAAGATCGCGCCCTGCGCTTCAAGCGCCTCGACCACGGTGCGGTTGTGGACGATCTCGTGGCGGACATAGACCGGCGCGCCGTAACGGCGAATCGCCTCTTCGACGACGCGTATCGCGCGATCCACGCCGGCGCAGAACCCGCGCGGCCCGGCGAGCAGCACCTTGAGGGTTCGCCGGTCCTGGCTCGGCGTCGGCGCCGACGGCAGCGTGGGGGGGAGTGTGTCCGGCATGTCGACCCTGATAGAAGCGGCGCCCGGCACTATGGCGATCCACCGCCGCCGACGCAAAGCCCGCCTGCCTCCGCCGGGCGCCGGTGACACCTGTCGCCAGGTGGCGGGCGCCAGGCGTCCTCACCTTTTTCACGAGAGACCCGGATGACGCTCCCGATTTCCTTACGCACCGCTGCCCGTCGTGCTTTTGCGCTGGGGGCGCTGGGGGCGCTCGGGGCGCTGGCCGGTTGCGCCGCCGACGACCCGAACGCGTTTGCGCCGACCTGCGCCAAGGTCGCCATCCTGCATGACGCCGCCGACATCACCATCGACACGCCGCGCGGCCACGATCTGACCGACATGATCGTGGACGGCCGCATCACCACGCTGTCCGGCTCCTGCAAGACCGGCCGCGACGGCAAGACGCTGGACACCGCAATCACCGTCGGCATGGAGCTGACGCGCGGGCCGGCGCTGACGGCGCCGACCGCCAGCGTGCCGTGGTTCGTCGCCGTCGCGCGTGGCGAGCGGATACTCGACAAGCGGGTATTCGCCCTGCCGGTGACGTTTCCGCCCAACACTGACGGCGTCAAGGTCACGAGCCAGCCGGTGACGCTTCTGCTCCCCGAGCCGAAGGGTGTGACCGGGGCGGACTACCGCATCGTGGTTGGCTATCAGCTGACGCCGGACGAGCTCGCGGTGAACCGCCAGCGCGGCGCGCGATAGGCTGGCGAACGAAGGGTTGGCGAACGAAGGGTTGGCGAACCAAGGGTAGGCGAGCGAAGGGTAGGCGATCGAGCGGTTGGCGCCGCTCGCCCTCCGGTTAACAGCATCGCCGCCAAGCCGAGGAGCAGCAACAGCGGCGTGGCGGCGCCGAGCGCGAAGATGATCGGCGGATTGACGATCGGCGCCGCCCAGAGCAGCACGCAGAGCGTCAGCTGGCCGCCGGCAAAACCGCGCTCCTCGCCGTCGCGCAGCAGCAGCGTCGCCGCGACGCCGAGCATCACCATGTCGTATTGCGAAACATGCGGCGCCGACAGCACGGTCGCCGTGAGCAGCACCGCGAGGCGACGGCGATCCGACAAGGTCTTGCGAAAAGCGAGGAAGACCGCAGCCGCGGCGGCGAGCGCGCCCAAGGCCTGCGCGATGGCGGCGGCGCCGGGCGAGGCGCCGAGCCGGACGGCGCAGGCGGTGATGCTGGCGCCGGTGAGCCGGCCGGCCGGCAGCCAGGCGGCGTATTCGGCGCCGCGGCCGAGCAGCAGGTCGAACCAGCCAAGCCACAGGCCGGGGCCGAACGCGACGAGGCTTGCGAGAGCCAGGCCGAGTGACCCGGCGGCACAGGACAGCATCGCCCGCCAGTCCCGCAGCGCCAGCAGCATGACCGGCACCATCAGCCAGAGCTGGGGCTTGACGGTCAGCACGCCGAGCAGCAGGCCGCCGAGCACCGGGCGGCGATCAAGCACGAGCAGCGCGCCGGCGAGCAGCAGGGCGGTGGTCAGAAACGCGTTCTGCCCGACCAGCACCGTCCAGGCCGTCGCCGGGCTGAGGGCGAGCGAGGCGATGACCAGAGCCGGGCGCGGTCGGCGGCCGAGCCGGTGCTCGCAGAACACCAGCGTCAGGACGAGCAGCAGCAGCGTCGTGACCTCGAATACCGGGTAGGACACGGCTGGCGGCAGCAGGCCGAACGGCAGGAACAGCAGCAGATAGCTTGGCGGATACACCCACGGCTTGAGCGCGAACGGGCCGGGGATCCAGCCGGCGAAGGCGGCGTTCAGCCGCGCCGTGAACGCGCCGCCATGCAGCAGCAGCGCCGCATCGCCCTCGCGCCAGGCGGCGACCGCCGTCTGGAACACCATCCAGTCCTGCCCCGGCAGGCTGCGAAACGACATCGCGTAGAGCCACCAGCCGAACAGGCCGAGGCACGCGCAACCCGCCAGGATCGTCTTCGAGACCATGCCGGCAGAGTGCCGCAAACAAGCTGACGGATGGTTAACGCTTCGGGCTACAGCGGCAGCGACGCCTGCGCGCTGTCCTTCGTGCGGTCGGCCGTGACGCTGACGCGGCCGTCGGCGAAAAGGATGGCGAGGCGGGCGCCGGGGCGGATCGCGGCGGCGGCGCTGATCGTGCGGCCGGCGCTGTCCTCGACGAGCGCTTAGCCGCGGGCGAGCGCCGCGTGGTGCGACAC
>CAXTSD010000049.1:0-10817 GCA_964246775.1 uncultured Acetobacteraceae bacterium
GCCCGGGCAAGGTCGCGGCTGGCGACAGCCGGCGGCGTCGCGGCGGCCGTCATGCGGTCGCCCCGGCGGCAAGCCGCCCGGCATGCTGCGCCGCCGAGCGCAGCGCCACCACCGACAGGATCAGCGCGCCCTCGATGCCGTTCACCCAGTAGCTCGACACGTTCAGCAGCTGGAAGCCGTTGACCAGGCAGCCGATGAACAGGACGGCAGCAAGCGTGCCGCCGACCGTCGGTTGCAGGCGGCGCGAGAACACCACGCCGAGCAGGCTGGTCAGCACCACCGACAGTAGGATGTCGCCCGACCCGGGTGAGGAGCCGGACAGGCGCGCCGCCTGCACGATCGCCGCCACGCCGACCAGCAGGCCTGCGGCCACATAGGCGCTAGCGCCGATGAGCCGCACCGGCAGCCCCGCCGCGCGCGCCGCCCGCTCATGGCCGCCCACCGCACGAAGCCGCAGGCCGAGCGGCGTCGCGTGCATCAGGAACACGAGCAGCAGCGTGACCGCGACCAGGATCCAGTCGGTCATCGACAGCCCGAACGCCGCCGCGCCGGAGATGAAGCCGAGCAGGGGAGAGCTGGCGGTGAGCACGGTGTTCTGCGTGATAACCAGCTCGGCGCCGGCGCACACGTTCATGGTCGCGAGCGTCGCCAGCAGCGGCAACACGCCAAAGCCGGTCACCGCGGCGGCGTTGACCAGCCCGACCAGGCCGCCGGTGCCAAGGGCGAGGACGGCCGCAAGCAGGTCGCAGTGTCCGGCGTTGGCGGTGGCGGCATAGACGGCGTCGCATAAGCCGAGATTGGCGGCGAGCGACAGGTCGATGCCGCCACGTATGACGTCCGGGCCGCCGGCGACCACCACGATCGTCATGCCGAAGGCGAGCAGCGCCAGCACCGTCGATTGCTCGACCACGTTGACAAGGTTGGACGCGGTCGCGAAGCCCGGCGCCGCCAGCGCGAAGGCGCCGACGGCAAGCGCCAGGATCGCGATAGCGGCGCCGCGCACGAGCGCGCGCGAGCCAGGCAAACGCGTCGCCGCCGGCTGCCGGAGCGGACCCGGCGGCGAACCGGCGGCCGCTGCGTGTGCAAGCGGGCCGGTGCTCACGCGGCCAAGCCGTCCGCGACGCCCGACGCGACCGAGAGCAGCTCCTGCGCGCTCGCCTCGGCACCGGCCAGCTCGCGGACGATGCGACCGCGATGCATGACCAGGATGCGGTCGCACAGCCCGCGCAGCTCGAGCAGGTCGCTCGACAGAAGCAGCACCGCGGCGCCCTCTGCAGCCAATTCGGCCAGCAGCCGGTAGATCTCGACCTTCGCCGCCACGTCCACCGCGACGGTGGGCTCGTCGAGCAGGAACACGCGGGCGCCGGCACCGAGCCACTTCGCGAGCGCCACCTTCTGCTGGTTGCCGCCGCTGAGTGCGCCGACCAGTGCATCCTGGCCCGGCGTCTTGATGGCGAGGCGCGCGACCAGTCGGCCGACCGCCTCGCGTTGCAGGCGCCGGTCGATCAGCAAGCGCCCGATCAGCAAGCGCCCAATCGGCAAGCGCCCGATCGGCAAGCGCCGGACCAGGCGGCCGAGGCTGGCAAGGGTCACGTTCTCCGCCACCGACGCGTCGAGCGCCACGCCCTGCCGGCGCCGGTCCTCCGGCACCAGGCCGATCCCGTGCCGGACCGCATCGCGCGGCGAGCGTAGCCTGACCGCGCGACCGCGCAGCAGCATGGCGCCTCGCTCGGCGGTGTCGAGACCGAACAGGCAGTTCAGCAGGTCCTTGGCGCCGGAGCCGACCAGCCCGGTGAGCCCGAGGACCTCGCCGGCGCGGAGCGAGAACGAAATGTCGGCGAACGCACCCGTGCGGCCGAACGACCTGACCTCGAGGACCGGCGCGGCGGCGGGCCGGGCCGTCCGGGACGGAAACATGTCGCCGAGGTCGCGGTCCACCATGAGAGACGCCAGATCCGCAACCGTGCTCCGGCGCGGATCGACGGTGGCGACGTTGCGACCGTTGCGCAGCACGGTGACGACGTCGCACAGCTCACGCACCTCCTCCAGGTAGTGTGACACGTAGACGATCGCGGCGCCGTCGCGGCACAGCCGCCGGATGATGGCGAACAGCCGGGCGGCTTCGGAACGCACCAGCGACGCGGTCGGCTCATCGAACACCAGCACACGCGGTCGCTTCAGCAGCGAGCGGGTGATCTGCACGATCTGCCGTTCGGCAGCACCCAGGTCGTCGACCGGCTGGTCGCCGCGAAGCGACAGGCCGAAGCGGGAGCGGATCGCGTCCTCTGCCCGCCGGCGCATCGTGCGCCACGACACCAGCGGCCCCCATCCGGGCTCGTCGCCGAAGAACAGGGCCTCCGCCACCGTGAAACCAGGCACCAGCAGCGGCTCCTGGTGAATGATGTGGACGCCCAGCCGCTCAACCAGCCGCGGCGACACCGCCTCGACCGGCGTGCCGTCGATCGCGATCGTGCCGGCGTCCGGGGCCATCAGCCCATTCAGGATGTTGACGATGGTGGACTTGCCGGCGCCGTTCTGCCCGATCAGCCCGTGCACGCTGCCCCGCCCCACCACCAGGCTCGCGTGGTCGAGGGCGCGGGTGGCGCCGAACGTCTTGACCAGGCCACGCATCGCCAGCGCCTCGGCGTTGCCGCCGGCGGTCGGCGTCGTCACAGCGCACCGTGCCGCGGCGGCCGCGTCCCGTTCAGGTGATAGTTGCCGATCGCGGCGTATTTCCACCGGGCCGGGTCGTGCAGGGTGTGGGTGCGGACGTTGCGCCAATGCCGGTCGAGGTTGTGCGCGGCCAGGGTGGAGCGGGTGCCGCCCAGCTCGTGCAAGCGGTTGGCCGCGTTCAGCGCCGCCTCGCTAGCCAGCGCCTTGGCTTCCGCGACCGCGATCGAGGCCCGCGCCACGGTGTCCTGGTCCGGCTCGCGCGTCGCCGCGTCGACCAGCAGGCCGGCGCGCGCCAGCAGCGCTTCCGCCGCGTTCTGGCGGATCACGAGCTCGCCCACCAGCGACACGGCGTAGGGATCGTCCGCAGCGCGCTCGACGCCGCTGTCGATCCAGGGACGGGCATGGCGGCGAACGAACGCGACGGTTTCGTCGATCGCCTCGCGGCCGATGCCGACATCCACCGCGGCGTGGATGATCTGCGCCAGCGGTCCCATCGGCGTCGGTCGCTCGAAGGCGTCGCCGAACGGGATGACGTGGGCCGGGTCGACGGACACGTCCTCGAACACGGTGGTGCCGCTTCCGGTGGTGCGCTGCCCGATGCCGGACCAGTCGTCGAGCAGGCTGAGCCCCGGCGTCGCGGGGTCAACCAGCGCGAAGACCAGGCGGCCGTCCTCGTCCTTCGCGAGCGCCGCCACCGTGTGCGCGAACAGGGCGCCGGTGGAATAGAATTTGCGCCCGTCGAGGCGCAGCCTACCGCCCTCGCGCGTCAGGGTGGTGCGGTAGTCGTGCACGTCCCTGGTGCCGACCTCGCTGAGCGCGTTGCCGAAGCGCTCGCCCCGCAGCACCCGGGCGAACCAGTGCCGCTTCTGCGCCTCGGTGGCGGTGAGCCGGATCGCCTCGACCACGAAGAAGTGGTTCTGCGGGATCTGCCCGAGGCTGCCGTCGGCGGCCGAGATCAGCGCGGTGATCTCGGCCAGGGTGCCGGTGCCGACCGCGGCGCCGCCATGCTCGCGCGGCACCGTGACCGCCCACAGACCGCTCGCGGAATAGCGCTCGATCTCGTCGCGCGGCAGCCGACGCTCGCGGTCCCGCGTCGCCGCTTCGCGCCGGAACTCGTGCGCCAGGGCGCGGGCGACGGCGATCGCCTCGGCGTCGTCGCCGATCACGTGCGCGGCGGGCCTGTCCTGCCTCACCGCCCGCGCTCCGCCGCCCGCCGTGCGGCGCCGGGATGCGGCGGTTCGAGACGCGGCCCGGCGTGGAACAGCTTCTCGCGCAGCGTGCCCGGACGGTACTCGGTCTTGTAGCGGCCGCGGCGCTGCAGCTCGGGCACCAGCAGGTCGGCGACGTCGACAAAGCTTTCGGGCGTCACGACGTAGGCCAGGTTGAAGCCGTCGATGCCGGTCTCGGCGATCCAGGACTCCATCTGGTCGGCCACCGTCGCCGCCGAGCCGACCAGCAGCGGCCCGAAGCCGCCGATGCCGACCCATTCCGCCACCTCGCGCACGGTCCAGACCCGGTCCGGATCGGCGGTGGTGAAGCTTTCCACCGCCGAATGCACCGCCTCGTTGCGGATGAAACGGATCGGCTCGTCGAGGTCGTAGGCGGAAAAGTCGATGCCGGTCCAGCCGGACATCAGCGCCAGCGCGCCGGCATGGCTCACGTAGCGGCGATACTCCTCGTGCTTGTCACGCGCTTGCGCGTCGGTGCGCCCGACGATCGCGGTGGTCAGATTAAAGATGCGCACCGCGTTCGCGCCGCGGCCGGCCTCGGCGGCGCGGCGCCGGATGTCGGACACATAGCCCCGCGCCACTGTCTTGCTGGGGGCGGCCATGAACACGCATTCCGCATGCCGGGCGGCGAAGTCGCGGCCCTTGCCCGAAGTGCCGGCCTGGAACAGCACCGGCGTGCGCTGCGGCGATGGCTCCGACAGGTGGACGGCATCGAGGCGGAAATGCTCGCCCTCGTGGCGGATCCGGTGCACGCGCGACGGGTCGGTGAACACGCCGCTCGCGCGGTCGCGCAGCACCGCGCCGTTCTCCCAGCTTTCCTCCCACAGGCGATACACCAGGTCGAGGTATTCGTCGGCGATGGCGTAGCGGGCGTCGTGCCCCTTCTGGCGCGCGTCGCCCGACACGCCGCGCGCGGCGCTGTCGAGGTAGCCGGTGACGATGTTCCAGCCGATCCGCCCGCGCGTCAGGTGGTCCAGCGTCGACATCCGGCGGGCGAAGGTGAAGGGCGGCTCGTAGGACAAGGTGCAGGTCACGCCGAAGCCGAGGTGCTCGGTCACCGCGGCCATCGCCGACACCAGCAGGGTTGGATCGTTCAGCGGCACCTGCGTCGCCTCGCGCAGCGCGGTGTCGGTGTTGCCGCCGTACACGTCGTAGACGCCGAGCACGTCGGCCAGGAACAGGGCGTCGAACTTTCCCCGCTCCAGGATGGCGGCGAGGTTCGTCCAGTACGACAGGTCCGTGTAGCGGTCGGCCTGGTCGCGCGGATGCCGCCACAGTCCCGGCGACTGGTGCACCACGCAGTTCATGTCGAAGGCGTTGAGCAGGATCTCGGAGCCGGCCGGCGCGGCGACGGTCATCGGCTCACACCCAGGCGTGGCGCGGCGGCAGCACGCCGTTCAGGGCGTGGTTGCCGACCAGCGCGTATTTCCAGCGCACCGGATCGTGCAAGGTGTGGGTGCGGGCGTTGCGCCAATGGCGGTCGAGCCCGTAGGCTGCCAGCGCCGAGCGGGTGCCGGCGAGCTCGTGCAGCTTGTTGCCGGCGAGCACGGCGACCTCGGTGGTCAGCACCTTGGCTTCCGCCACCTTGAGCGAGGCGTGCCCGACCGTGTCCTCCGCGGCGTCGGCGATCGCTCGGTCCACCGCGCGTCCGGCGATCGCCAGCACCGCCTCGGCGGCATGAAGCCGGATCTGCAGGTCGCCGATCGCGGCGATGGTGTACGGGTCGTCGGCGGCGCGCTCCTGTCCGCTGTCGATCCAGGGCCGCGACAGGGTGCGCACGAAGCGTATCGTGTCGGCGATGGCGGCGCGGGCGATGCCGAGATCCACCGCCGCCTGGATGATCTGCGACACCGGCCCGTTGGCGGATGGCTGGTCGTAGCCGCGATGCGCCGGCACCACGTCGCGTGCCTCGATCCACACCTTGTCGAGCGTCACGCTGCCGCTCGCGGTGGTGCGCTGGCCGAAGCCGGACCAGTCGTCGGTGATCGACAGGCCGGGCGAGGCCGGATCGGCAAAGGCGAGATAGACCTTGCCGTCCTGCCCGGTGGCCGCGATCGGAATGATGTCGGCGAACAGGGCGCCGGTCGCATAGAACTTGGCGCCGGACACCCGGAAGCCGTCGCCATCCGCCACGAGGGTGGTGTCGAAGGTGCCGGCATTGCGGCTGCCGGCTTCGGAGAACGCGTTGCCGAAGCGCCTGCCTTCGAGCACGCCTGCATAGAAGCGGCGTTGCTGTTCCTCGCTGGCGGTGACGCGCAGCGCCTCCACCACGCCAAGGTGGTTTTGCGGGATCTGGCCGATCGAGGGATCGGCCTCGGAGATGATCGCGATCACCTCGGCCACGGTCTGAAACGACACCTCGGCACCGCCATGGGCGCGCGGCACCGTCATCCCCCACAGCCCGCTCGACGAAAACAGGTCAAGCTCGCGACGCGGCAGGATGCGGTCGCGGTCGCGCTCCACCGCGCCCTCCGCCAGGATCGGCGCCAGAGCACGGGCCGCCTCGATCGCTTCCGCATCGTCGCGCAGCACCCGCGCCGGTGGCCGCCTGGTCGAGACCTGTGTTGCGACCGCGAGATCCATCGCCAGCCCTCCGCTTCTCGCGCCCCCGCGGACGCGCACCGACATTGGTTGATCGTTGGACGCAAACCATCACACACCGTTGTTGTTCACGCAACTCCCTGCGGCTAACAGTGGTATCGTCAAAAGTTTGTGCTTTTCGTCGTGGTTCGATGTTGATGATGATAAAAGCCGTATATCCACGTCAAAAGTACGTGGTTGAGGTTCAGACCGGCGGACACGAGCCGTCGCAGCGGACGAGGAACGGGACGTGTCGGTCAGTGCCTTCAAACCACCAAAATTTTCCGCCGCGAGAATGACGTGACCACCAAGCCGCCGATCCTGGACGCGCGCGGCCTCGCCAAGCGCTTCGGCGCCACCCGTGCGCTTGACGGCGTCGACCTCGCGGTGTCGCGCGGCGAGGCGGTGGCGCTGATGGGGGCGAACGGCGCCGGCAAGTCGACGCTGGTGAAGATCCTGTGCGGGGCGACCGCGCCGGACGACGGTACGCTTGCGATCGGCGGCCGCCCCGTCCGGCTTGCCGGTCCGGCCGCGGCGCGCGCCCTCGGCATCGCGGTGGTGCATCAGGCGGTCGATGCGGCCGGAGTGCCTGGCCTGAGCGTGGCCGAGAACCTCGTGCTTGACGGTCTGTGCGCCGGGCGGCTGCCCCGCTTCTTGTCCCGCACGCGGCTCCGCACCGTGGCCGCCCCGATCGCGGCCAGCGTCGGCCTCGAAGACCGGCTGGACCACCCTTTGTCGTCGCTGACGCTGGCGGAACGACAGCTGGTGGCGCTCGCGCGCGGGCTCGCCGGCGAGAAGCGGCTGCTGATCCTGGACGAACCCACCGCGTCATTGTCCGCCCCGGAAGCGGTCCGCTTGTTCTCGGTGCTGGACCGGCTCAAGGCAGAAGGTGTCGGGGTGATCCTCGTGTCGCATCACGCGGCCGACCTGCGTCGGATCGCCGACCGCGCGGTGGTGCTGCGCGACGGCCGTGTGGCCGAGACGTTCAAGCAGCCGCTCGACATCGCGCAGGCGCTGCGCGTCATGGTCGGCACGCTGCCGGACGCGACGCGGGTGCCGGCGGCGCCGGGGCCGGCGATCCTGCGCGCGGAACGGCTGCGGATAGGCGATGCGCCGCCGCTCGACCTCGTTCTGCACGGCGGCGAGGTCGCGTTGCTGTTCGGTGCTTTGGGCGTCGGCAAGTCCCGGCTGCTGCAAACCCTGTTCGGAGCGATGCCGCCGCGTGGCGGAGCAATGACGCTCGACGGCAAGCCGTGGCGGCCCCGTAGCCCGCGCGACGCGGTGCAGGCGGGCGTGTTCCTCGCCGCCGAGGACCGCTGGCGCACCTCGTTCCCGGCGGTGGGCTCACGCGGCGCCAACGTCGCCGACGTGATCGCGCTGCCGCATTTGCCGCGATGGACCGGGCTCTCCGGGCTGGCGCCGGCGGCGCGGGAAGCCGCCGCGGCGCGCGACGCCATACGCCGCCTCGGCATCGTCTGCCGCGGTCCGAACGACCGCTTGGAGCGCCTGTCGGGCGGCAACCAGCAGAAGGTGGTGCTCGGACGATGGTCGGCGGCGCCGGGCCGCGTGCTGCTGCTAGACGAGCCGTTCGCGGGGATGGATGTACGGGCGCGTCACGACCTGATCACGTTCCTGCATGGCCTCGGGACCGGCACCGCGGTGCTGCTCGCGACCGCCGATGCCGAGGAGGCGCTGCTGGCGGCCGACCGGCTGCTGGTCCTGCGCGCGGACGGGCTGCACGACGTCGGCAGGCCGGACCTCCAGGACGGCGCCAGGCTGCTGGCGATGGCCGGCGAGATCGAGCGCGAGGCAGCCGCGTGAGCGGCGCGGCATCGGCGCGGCGGCGGGACGGCACGGAGCTCGCGTCAGGCGCGTTGCATCGCCTGGGCAGGATCGCGGTGTTCGTCGTGCTGGCCTTCCTGCTGGCGGCGTTCTCGGCGGCGCAGCCGGCGTTCCTGCGGCTGAACAACCTGTTCGACATCGTGCAGGGCGTCTCGGTTACGGCGCTGCTCGGGCTCGGGATCACCGTGTCGCTGGCGGTGGGCGGGTTCGATCTGTCGGTCGGCAGCACCGCGGCGCTGGCCAGCATGGTCGCCAGCTACGCGCAGGTGGTGTGGGGCTGGAGTGCCGCGCCGACGCTGGCGCTGGCGCTTGGCACCGGTGCCGCCGTGGGCGGGTTCAATGCCCTGCTCACCGTGGCGCTGCGTATTCCGGACCTCCTCGCGACACTCGGCACCCTGTTCCTGGTCGGCGGCCTGCAGCTGATCCCGAGCGCCGGCCGCGCCATCTCGCCCGGCATGCCGTTCGACGATGGCAGCACCGCGGGCGGGATGTTCGCCCCCGCCTTCCTGCTGCTCGGACGCGGGCGTCTCGGCGGCATCGTGCCGGTGCCGGTCCTGGTCCTGCTGGTGATGACGATCGTGCTCTGGGTGCTGCTGGAGCGCATGAGCTGGGGCCGGATCGCCTACGCGGTCGGCGGCAACGAGGGCGCGGCGCGGCTGGCGGGCGCGCGCACGCATCGGGTGCGCACGGCTGCCTACGTCATGTCCGGGACCATCGCCGCGGCCGCCGGCATCCTGCTCGCGGCGCGCGTCGGGCGCGGCGACATCGTCAGCGGCGGCTCGCTGCTGCAGGACGGGTTCGCGTCGGCGCTGATCGGCTACGCGGTGCTCGACCTGCGCCGGCCCAACGTGTTCGGCACCGCGGTGGGCGCGGTGCTGGTCGGCGTGCTGTTGAACGGTCTGACCATGCTGGACGCGCCCTACTACGCGCAGGACTTCATTAAGGGCGCCGTGCTGGTCGCGTCGCTGGCGCTCACTTACCGGCTCGGCCGGAACCGCGAACCCTGAGGAACGTACCGATGCCCTCGACCGCCGCCGGACCGCTTCTGACCATCCTGCTCGGGCTGGCTCTGCTCGCCCGTCCCGGGGCCGCCTCGGCGGCCGGCCTGCCCGGGGCGCCGGTGCCGTTCGACCAGGGCCACGTGTCGGTGGCGCTGATCACGCTGCTGTCGGACGGCGACTTCTTCCAGTCATTCGAGGCGGGCGCACGCCGGCAGGCGCGCCGGCTCGGCATCGACCTGCGGGTGATGCAGGGTCGCGGCGACCCGGCGGCGCAGCGCGATGCCGTGCAGCAGGCGATCAACCTCGGGGTGAAAGGCATCGTGATCGACCACGGCATGCCGGAAACCCTGCGCGACGTCGCCGACACGGCGGTGCGGGCCGGCATCAAGGTGGTGGCGTTCGACGTCGACCTCGCAAACCCGGCGATCCCGCAGCTGCAGCACGATGATCAGGCGCTGGCCCGAGCGGTGCTGGAACAGGCGCTGCACGACAACGGCGACCATTTCGAGGCCGGCTACGTGTACGTCGCCGGCTTCGCGCCGCTCGACCGCCGCGACCAGGCCTGGCGGCAATTCAAGGCGGCGCATCCCGGCATCCGCCAGGACGCGCAATGGGGCACCGCCGCCTCGCCGGTCGCCTCGGCCGTCGCCGACCAGACCGCGGCGGCGCTGCGGGCGCATCCCGGCATTTCGGTGGTGGTGGCGCCGTGGGACGAGTTCGCGCGCGGAGTCGCCCTGGCGGCCGACGAGGCCGGGCTTGGCGACAGGCTCCGGATCTACAGCGCCGACATCTCCACCGCCGACATTGAGGCGATGCGGGCGCCGCATTCTCCCTGGGTCGCGACCGCGGCTTGCGACGCAGCCGTGCTCGGCGAGGTTTCGATACGCGCCGATGCGATGCTGCTGGCTGGCCAAACGCCGCCGCACCAGATCACCGTCCCGGGGACGCTGGTCACGCGCGCGCTGCTCGACCAGCTCAACGTCAACACGTTGGAGCAGCTCGAAAAGGCATTGCCAGCGTTCAGCAAAAGCGACGCCGTGACGCCGGCCTGGATGCGCGCCGGCGGATGATCCTGTCGCAGCAGTGGCGCGCGCCCTGCTCAGCGCCAGACGCAGCTCGTCGGCTGGCCGCGTCGGGTTGAACTCAGCGCCAGCCGGCCGGCTTCGACGCGCGAGCCGACAACGCCCATTGACCGCGAGGCTGCTCGTGCTGGCAATCGCGGGGCGCGCGTTCGGGTTCCTCAAACCGTCGGCTTGGCAGGCATAGGTCGGCCCCCGGTCCGGCCATCATCTCGGGCGGCGGGTCAGCCGCGACGGCGTGCGGGATCAATCGTCCGAGCCGGGCTGCCAAGGCGATCCCGTCGGCGCGCGACACGCGGTCGGTCCGGCCGTTGCGCAGCCGGCTCAGCACCGTCTCGCCATACCCAGCAAGCGTAGTGGCCGGGGCATCCGGGCCCGATTGCAGCGCACGCTGCAGCCACTCGGTGTCGTCC
>CAXTSD010000050.1:0-10813 GCA_964246775.1 uncultured Acetobacteraceae bacterium
CGTCGCGGTGATCGCCTCCGTCGCCGCGCTGGTCGCGGTGCCAGGCGCGCCGGCGTACTGCGCCTCGAAGGCCGCGGTCGATCGCTGGGCAGTCGCGCTCGCCCCGTCGCTCAGGCCGCACGGCATCGCTCTGATGAGCGTCTGCCCCGGCTACGTCCGCACCGCGATGACCGAGCGCAACCGCTTTCCCATGCCCGGGTTGATGGATGCCGATCGCGCGGCGCTGCGCATCCTCGACGGCGTGCTGTCCGGGCGCCGCCGCACCGCCTTTCCGCGCTGGATCGCCGCCGGCGCGATGGTCGCGAGCCTGCTGCCGCCGTCGCTGCTCGGCGCGACGCTTGGGCGGCTGCCCGGCAAAGAGTAAGCCGAGGCGCAGCGCCGCCACCAATCGTTAACCCTTCTGCTATAGGCTCGCGCGACGGTGCGCGTGGGCGGGCCGGCGAGGAGTGTGCGATGCTGCGTGCCGCCTACAACCGGGTGCTGGCGCTGTCGGCCAGCCCGAACGCGCCGTTCTGGCTGGCGCTGGTCAGCTTCGCCGAAAGCAGCGTGTTCCCGATCCCGCCCGACCTGCTGCTCATCCCGATGGTGCTGGCGCGGCCGAGGCGCGCCTGGTGGCTGGCGGGGCTGTGCACCGTGGCGAGCGTCGCCGGCGGCCTGCTCGGCTACTACATCGGCTACGCGCTGTTCGGCCGCGTCGCCCTGCCGATCCTGCGTTTCTATCACTACGAGGCGGCGTTCGAGGCGTTCCGGCAGCGCTACGTGCAGTACGGGCTCTGGCTGATCCTGATCAAGGGGCTGACGCCGATCCCGTTCAAGATCGTCACCATCGCCTCGGGCGCCGCCGGGTTCAACCTGCCGACCTTCGTCGGCGCGGCGCTGCTGACCCGGGGCGTGCGCTTCTTCCTGGTCGCCGGGCTGCTGCGCGCCTTCGGCGAGCCGGTGCGCGTGTTCGTCGAGCGGCGGCTGACGCTGGTGACGATGAGCGCGCTCGTGCTGATCGTCGTCGGCTTCGTGGCGCTGAAGTTCGTCTGACGGCGGGCCGAGCGGGATCAGCGCGCCGGCGGCTTTGCAACGCCTGTCCCGCCTGTCAGGATGATTGCCAAAGCGGCACGACGAACGCGGCCGCACCGGGGGATCGTTCATGCTCGACACGACGGCCGTCATGGCGATGCGCCACGACCCGCGCTTCATCGCCCTCGCCGCGGCGCGCTCGCGCGTCGGCTGGACGCTCGCCGCCATCATGGTGGCGCTGTATTTCGGCTTCGTCTTCCTGGTCGCCTTCGCGCCGGGGGTGATGGCGAGGCCGGTCTGGGGCGTGATCACGCTCGGCTTTCCGCTCGGCCTGCTGGTAATCATTGCGGCGATCGTGCTGACCGGCATCTACGTCTCGATCGCCAATTCGCGGTTCGACCACATGCAGCGGGCGATCCTGGAGCGCCGCCGCGTCGAGGCAGCAGCGTGAGACCGGCCCAGACCACCAACTGGACGGCGATCGCGCTGTTCGGCGCCTTCGTGCTGCTGACCCTGCCGATCATCGCCTGGGCGTCGCGGCGCACCCGTTCGGCGGCGGATTTCTACGCCGCGGGCGGCGGCATCAGCGGCGCCCAGAACGGCATCGCGATCGCCGGCGACTTCATGTCCGCCGCCTCGTTCCTCGGCATCTCGGCGCTGGTCTATGCGAGCGGCTTCGACGGGCTGCTCTACTCGATCGGCTTTCTCGTCGGCTGGCCGATCATCATGTTCCTGATCGCCGAACGGCTGCGCAACCTCGGGCGCTTCACCTTGTCCGACGTCGTCTCCTACCGCCTCGCCGAGACGCCGGTGCGCTGCCTTGCCGCGATCAGCTCGCTGACCGTGATCGCGTTCTACCTGATCGCCCAGATGGTCGGCGCCGGCCAGCTCATCCAGCTGCTGTTCGGGCTGCCCTACGCCTATGCGGTGGTGATCGTCGGCGTGCTGATGATCCTCTACGTGACGCTCGGCGGCATGCTGGCGACGACCTGGGTGCAGATCGTGAAAGCGCTGCTGCTGCTCGCCGGCGCCAGCTGGATGGCGTTGCTGGTGCTCTGGCAGTTCGGCTTCAGCCTGCCGGCGCTGTTCGCCCGCGCCGTTGCCGTGCATCCGAAGCACCTCGCGATCCTGGCGCCGGCCGGCCTCGCCCGCGACCCGGTCTCGGCGATCTCGCTCGGCATCGCGCTGATGTTCGGCACCGCCGGGCTGCCGCACATCCTGATGCGCTTCTTCACCGTGCGCGACGCAAGGCAGGCGCGCCGCTCGGTGCTGTGGGCGACCGGGCTGATCGGCTACTTCTACATATTGACTTTCGTCATCGGTTTCGGCGCCGTGGTGCTGGTCTCGACCAACCCGGATTTCGTGACGCCGGCCGGCGCGCTGCGCGGCGGCAACAACATGGCGGCGGTGTTCCTCGCCGAGGCGCTCGGCGGCGACTGGCTGCTCGGCTTCATCTCCGCCGTCGCCTTCGCAACCATCCTCGCGGTGGTCTCGGGGCTCACGCTCGCCGGCGCCGCTTCGGTGAGCCACGATCTCTACGCGCGGGTGATCGCCCGCGGACGGACCACCGAGGCGAGCGAGGTGCGGGTCTCGAAATGGGCGACGGTCGGGCTCGGCGTCGTCGCGATCCTGCTCGGCATCGCGTTCGAGAAGCAGAACGTCGCCTACATGGTCGGCCTCGCCTTCGCCGTCGCCGCCAGCGCCAACTTCCCGCTGGTGCTGCTGTCGATGTACTGGCGCGGCCTGAACACGGCAGGCGCGCTGCTCGGCGGCTCGGTCGGCCTGGTCAGCGCCGTCACCCTGACCGTGCTCAGCCCGGGCATCTGGGTAAAGGTGCTCGGCCACGCGCACGCGATCTTCCCTTACGACTCGCCGGCGCTGTTCTCGATGCCGCTCGCCTTCCTGTGCTGCTGGCTCGGTTCGACGCTCAGCCGCGGACGCCAGGCTGCGGACGAGGCGCTCGCCTTCGACGAGCAGTTCGTGCGCAGCCAGACCGGCATCGGTGCGACCGGCGCGGCCGTGCACTGACGGCAATGCGGCGGCGCCGGCCGCAGGCTTGACACGGAGCCGTCCGGCCTGCCGCTTTGGCCGACCGCATGACCCGCAGGACCGAGGATGCCGGACGAGACGCCACCCGACAGCAAGCTGACCCGCACGAAGCAGGTCTGGGCCGAGCAGCGCCGCCTGATCACCGGCCAGCACGTCAACCCCGCCTTCGACCGCCTGCCGCCCGGGCAGACCCTGGTCGGCAACTGGCCGGTGCTCGACCTCGGCCAGCAGCCCGAGGTGACGGCGGCAAAGTTCCGGCTCGACATCGACGGCTTCGTGCGCCGCCCGGCAAGCCTCACCTTGTCTGACCTGCTCAGCCTGCCGCAGACCGACAGCGTCTCGGACATGCACTGCGTCACCACCTGGTCGCGCTACGACAACCATTGGCGCGGCGTCGCGGCCGCCGCCCTGCTCGCCATCGTCGAACCGAAGGACGAGGCGCGGCACGTGCTGTTCCACGCCCATGACGGTTACACGACGAACGTGCGGCTCGACCAGTTCGACCAGCCGGACGTGTTCCTGGTGCACGAGTGGGAAGGCAGGCCGATCCCGCGCGAACACGGCGGCCCGGTGCGGGTGCTGATCCCGCGCCTCTATTTGTGGAAGTCGCCGAAATGGGTGCGGCGCATCGAGCTTGCCGCGCGCGACCGGCGCGGCTTCTGGGAGACCCGCGGTTATCACAACAACGCCGACCCTTGGGCTGAGGAGCGGTATGGCGAGTAGAAGGAAAGCCGTTCTTTTTCGAGAAAAAGAACCAAAAAGCTTTTATTTATAATGGCTATGCGGCTGATCCGGGCGGTTACTTCGGATCCTCAAGCCCGATCGCCCGTAACCTTGCACCCTCCTCATCCCACCCCGCCCGTTCCTTGACGTTGAGGAACAGGTGCACCGGCCGCTCCAGCAGCCGCGCCAGCTCGCCGCGCGCCTTGGCGCCAATCGCCTTGATGCGGGTGCCGCCCTGGCCGATCAGGATCGCCTTCTGGCCGGCCCGCGCCACGTAGATCGTCGCCTCGACGCGCACCGAGCCGTCCGGCTTGTCGGCGAAGCTCTCGGTCTCGACGGTGGTGCCATACGGCACCTCCTCGTGCGTCTGCAGGAAGATCTGCTCGCGCACCAGCTCGGCGGCGAGCAGCCGGTCGGACAGGTCGGTCAGCTCCTCGTCCGGATACAGATGCGGCCCGGCCGGCAGCCCGGCTTCCAGGCCGCGCAGCAGCACGTCCAGTCCTTCGCCGGTGGAGGCCGAGACGAAAAAGGTCTCCTCGAACGACGCGATCCGCCCGAGTTCGGCGGCGAGCGGCAGGAGCGCGCGCGGCTCGACCGTGTCGACCTTGTTGAGCACCAGCCAGGCGCGTCGGTCGGTCTTAGCCACCTTCTGGGCGATCGCCCGCACGCCGTCCGAGACCCCGGTTTTGCTGTCGACCAGCACCAGCGCAAGATCGGCGTCCTCGGCGCCGGTCCAGGCCGCGGCGACCATCGCGCGGTCCAGCTTGCGGCGCGGCGCGAAGATGCCGGGGGTGTCGACCAGCAGTATCTGCGTCGCCCCGCGCATCACGATGCCGAGCACGCGAAAGCGCGTGGTCTGCGCCTTCGGGCTGACGATCGAAAGCTTGGCGCCGGTCAACCGGTTGAGCAGCGTCGACTTGCCGGCGTTCGGCGCGCCGACGATGGCGACGAAGCCGCATCTGGTCTCGCCCCGGCGCGTTTCGCGCGACGGGCTCGCCTCGCTCACGTCAGCAGACGCAGCAGCTCGGCCGCCGCGTCGCGCTCGGCGATGCGCTTGCTGCCCGCCTCGCCGCGCCCCTGCTTGCCGCACGCGGCGACCGTGATCACGAAGACCGGGGCGTGCGAGGGGCCTTCGCGCGAGCTGACCTCGTAGCTCGGCAGCTCGAGCCCGCGCCCGAGCAGCCACTCCTGCAGCGCCGTCTTCGGGTCCTTGGGCGGCAGGACCTGGCCCACCATCGGCGCGTCCCACAGCCGACGCACGAAGCGCCGCGCCGGCTCGAGCCCGGCATCGAGGTAGATCGCCCCGATCACCGCCTCGAGCGCGTCGGCGAGCACGGTGGCGAGCCGCTTCACCCCCGCCCGCGCCTCGTTCGGCGCCACCGCGAGCACCGCCGGCAGCCTGGCCCGCTCGGCGATCCCGGCCAGCACCTCGCGCGACACCAGTTTTGCGTGTCGCGGGCCGAGTTCGCCTTCCTGCTCGTCGGGAAACCGCTCGGCCAGCCACTCGGCGATCAGCAGCCCGAGCACCCGGTCGCCGATGAACTCCAGCCGCTCGTTGGAACCGACGCCGCGACGCGCGACGGCGCCCGTCCGTCGTATCCGCGGCCCGAGCGCGCTGCCCTGGTGCGCCGCCGAGCGATGCGTGAGCGCCTGCGCCAGCAACTCGGGCCTGGCAAACGCGTGGCCGGTGTCAAATCCGCCCAGTTCGTCACCCGGCATCGCGACGGCCGCTTCCGCGGAGCGCGAGGCGCTCACGTGATGCCGTGCAGCAACCGGCCCCAGCGTATCTCGAGCGGCCAGTACCAGAACGCCCAGACCGGATGCTGGCCGCCGATCGAGAAGAAGATGAACTGCGCCCGGCCGACCAGGTTCTCGACCGGCACGAAGCCGAGCCCGCCAGGACCCTGGAACCGGCTGTCGGCGCTGTCGTCGCGGTCGTCGCCCATCATGAACAGGTAGCCCGCCGGCACCAGGTAGTCGGGCGTGTTGTTCTGCTCGCCATCGTCGTCGAGCTTGCCATCCTGCTTGAACCTGAGGATCTGGTGATGCGGCCCGGCCGGCAGGTCCTCGATGAAGCGCTCGCCATGCAGCATGACGCCGCGCTCGTCCGCCTCCTGGTAGTCGCCAAGGCTGTGCCGCGGCACCAGCGTGCCGTTGACGTAGAGCTGCCCGGCGCGCACCTGCACATGGTCGCCAGGCAGGCCGATCACCCGCTTCACGTAGTCGACCGAGGTGTCGTGGGTGTAGCGGAACACCGCGACGTCGCCACGATGCGGCAGCGCGCCGAAGATGCGCCCGGAGAACAGGTCGGGCGCGAAGGGCAGGGCGTATTTCGAGTAGCCGTAGCTGTATTTGGCGACGAACAGGTAGTCGCCGACCAGCAGCGTCGGGATCATCGAGCCGGACGGGATGTTGAACGGCTCGAACGCCACCGTCCTGATGCCGACGGCGATCAGCCCGGCATACAGGATTGTCTTGAGATTATCGAGCACCCCCGCTTGGCGCACCCCGGGCTTGCCGGTGGCGACGGCCTTGCGCTTGGGCGACTGCTTGGTTTCGACGGCCATGATCGGCGGGGCATCCGGCAGGAAAGGCCGGATCAAGCCGGCGCGCCGAGCCGCTGTCAAGAAAGCCCGGATGGCGGCGCCGCTGGGCGGTGATCAGGCCCGGGCGCCGGCGTGGCCGAGATGATCACCATCGCATAGGCATACGGCACCTCGTCGGTCAGCGTGAGCGCGAGTGCGGCCACCATCCCGGGCGGCGTGATCGCGGCGAGCCGCGCCGCCGCGCCGCCGGTCAGTTGCAGGCTCGGCGCGCCGGAGGGCAGGTTCACGACGCCGATGTCCGAATGGAACACCGCTTGGGCGAACCCGGTGCCGAGCGCCTTCGCACAGGCCTCCTTGGCGGCGAAGCGCTTGGCGAGCGTGCCGGCGCGCAGGCCGTGCGCCCGGCGCGCCGCGCGCGCCCGCTCGGCTTCGGTGAACACGCGGTCGAGAAAGCGCTGGCCATGGCGCTCGAGCACCCGCTCGACGCGCCGGATGTCGCACAGGTCCGAGCCGAGGCCGATGATCACGCGCGAGGTCTCCTGTCGAGGCGGCGAGGGCAAGCCGGGCGCCGACGCCGGATGGGTTTGACGATCGAGGCCCCCTGTGGTTGCGCGTGCCGCCCGCGGCCTTTGCGGAACGCGGTCGACGTGAAATGCTGGGACGGATGGAGGGCAAAGCCACGTGTGGATGAAGCATCGTCTTGTGCATCGGCTCTACGCCCGCCTGCCGCTGCTGCGGCGGTTCGCCATGGGCGTGCTCGCGCGGGCGCAACTGGCAGGTCTCGGCGGCCACAAGGAACGCGACGTGCTGCGGCTGATACGCCGCGTGCGTCAGCAGCGCGAAAGCCTGCTGTCCGGCAACGAGGCCTTCCTGGTGCACTCGCTCGCGCGGGCGCAGAGCGGGCTGCCGGGCGCGATGGCCGAAGTCGGCGTCTACCAGGGCTGCTCGGCCAAGCTGATCTCGCTGGCAAGCGGCGGCGTCCGGCTGCACCTGTTCGACACTTTCGAGGGGCTGCCGGAGCCAGGGCCGGACGAGATCGGGCATTTGCGGGCCTGCCAGTATCGCTCCGGGCTTGCGGCGGTGCGCGCCTTCCTCGCCGACGAGCCCAACGTCGTGTTCCATCCAGGACGGTTCCCGCAAACCGCGTCGGGGCTCGAGTCGGAGCGCTTCAGCTTCGTGCACCTCGACGTCGACCTGAAATCGAGCACGCGCGCGGCGCTTGACTTCTTTCATCCGCGAATGGTGCCGGGCGGCATCATCCTCACCCACGACTACTCCTTCCTCGACGGGGTGCGCGAGGCGTTCGCGGAGTTCCTGGCCCTGGCCGGTGGCCAGGTGATCGAACTGCCGACGTCGCAGGCGCTGCTGGTCTGCATCGGTCAGCCGGCGCCGTCCCCCGGGATCAGGCTGCCTCGCGAGGTCTCGCGCGACCCGTGCGACCCGTGTGATCGGGCGGACGGGGTCGAGCAGGGGCTGGAGGCGGCGCCCGCCTGAGTGTCGCGACGCGCCACCGGAGCGGGGGTCGGCTCGCCGCCGTGACCCGAGCATGATGGTTCTGGCAACTGTTAGTATTACTGACGTAGACCGGACGACGCGTGAAGCGGGCGCCGCGACGGCGCGGCTGCGGCGCAGCGTGGAGGGTCTGACGATGAGCACGGGACAAGGTAGGCGGCGGTTCAACGGGCTGGTTCTCGCCGGCGGCGGGCTGGCGCTTGCCGGTTGCGTCGGCACGATGGGCACGATGCGCAAGCTGGCCGGCGAGGTGGCGCCCACGGTCGCGGATGCGCTGGCGCTCTACGGCATCGCGCGCGGCGTCGCCGAGGTCGCGGTGGTCGCCGAGCCGGCGCTCGCCCCGCTGGTCGCGGCGCTGGTCGCGATCGCCGATCCGCTGATGGCGCGGCTGCAGCAGGCGCAGGCGGACACCGCGGCGGCGGCACAGCTGGAGGCGCAGGCGAAGGCGCTGCTGCTGCGTACGGCGTCGGTCGTGCACGTGCTGCCGAACGCGCCGCTCGCGGCGGGCGCGTCGGGGTAGACGGACATCGCGCCAGCGCGTGAGCGGGCGCGGAGTGAAGGCAGGAGCGCTGCCGACAGATGGCGGCGACCGGGGCTACGTGGCCTTGAGCTGCAGGTTGAGCTGGCCGTCGCGGGCGCCCTCCACCAGCCGGTCATAGAGCTCGATCGCCTGATACTCGGTCGGGCAGGCGATCGTCAGCGTGACCGAGCTGCCGGTGCGCTGCACGGCCAGTCGCGTGCCTGGACGCTCGGCTTGCTTGGTCTGTGGACCGCAGGCTTTTTCGCCGGGAGCGTCGTTGGACATTGCGGCCTTCCGGGTTCCGTGACGACACCGTGACTGCTATATACAACCTCCTGGCGGTCTCGGGGAGTCGTTACGGCGCACCGGAGCAGGCCGGCTCGAGCACGGATTGGCGATCGCGACGCAAGATCACTCCGCCCGACGGCAGGGGTCCTGCATGATCGACTTGACGCGTGCGCGTATGCCCTGCTCGAAGTTCAGCGCCCGCCGAGGCCCGCCGCCCGGCGGGGCGTCGATCGCCCGTTGCAGTTGCGCGATCTGATCACGCAATTTGAGATTGTCGCGCAGCACCTCGACCAGGCGCGCCGAGTCGGCGGTCATCTTCATGGCAACGATCCGCACGACGAGGCTGACGCTGTGGCCACGTCGCAGGACAGCGTCTCGTTTTAGCGTCACCGGTCCAAACTGCCATGTAGTCTAGCAAAATAGACTGACATCTGCAATGATTACGGTGCTGATGCCGTGCGGTATGGAGGCGGGGGGTCGCTGCCGATGAGAGCCATCTGCCTGATCGTCGCGGCCGCGACGCTGCTTGCTTCGTGCAGCCCTCAGCGCAGCCGGCTGGAAAAGGCGCTGGCCCCGCAACCGCCGTTGCCGGCCGCCCCGGGCGCTCAGTAGGCACCGCCGACGCCGAGGACGCTGGCCGCCGGAATGGTGATCCAGGTTGCCGCGTCAATGCCTGGCACGCCGTCAAGCCATCGCCCGACCATGCGGAACCCGGCGGTGTAGCCGAACCAGCGCGGCAGCGCGCCGGTGCCGAAGAACCAGGCATTGTGGTCGTAACGCGTGTCGGCAAGCGCGTCGGCAGTCGGAAAATGCGCTTGCAGCGTCGCGTCGTCGACGGCGCGCTCCCAAGGTTCGGCCGGCGTGTGGAACAGCCGAGCGGTAAACTGTCCGGCCAGACCCTCCGAAACCAGCGCCTCGCCAAGGCTCCGGCCGTAGCCCGGCCCGGCCATGCGCAAGGCGTGATGAACCTCATGCGCCACGGCGCGACGCAGGCCGCCGCTGGCGAGGGTTCCAGCAAAACTCGGGTTGGCCGGGTCAAGGCGCAGATGGATCAGGGTCGGACCATAGGCGTGGCCGCCGATGCCGGTCTCCGGGATGACGAATGGCGAGCGCTGAACGAGGATGTCGAGCGCGAGCGCTGGCAGCAGGGTGGTGATCACGGCTTGTGCGGCGGCGATCTCGGCTTCGATGGCGTCGCGCCAAGGAGTGAGATCGCCGGAGGCTTGCAGGAAATGGGTGTGCAGCATGCGTGGAGCTCCTCATCCCGCACCACGCGCGTATAGTGCTATGATGGTGCCGGCCGGAGCAAGCAGCGGCATGATCGGTTGTGCGTTCGTGTTATGATCAGGCTGTCGGCTCACGCCGCGCAACGCCTGGCTGACAGGAAAATCTCTCGCGCCTGGGTAGATGCCACAATCACGACGCCCGACTGGACCGCTGCTGATCCAGACCCCACATTGGTACGGTCATTCAGGAAGATCCTCGAGTTCGAGAACCGTGTTCTACGCGTGGTGCACCACAGGGACGGCGAGGACATAGTGGTGGTGACCATGTTCTTCGACGGAGGAGCAAAACGATGACGAAATCGGATTACGACCCGGAGGCGGACGCTTTCTATGCCCGCTTCGCTCCTGAGGATCGCGAAATCGCCGAAACGCGGGAAGTCGCGCCTGGTGTCATGATTGATGTCGACCTGGCCGGGGAGCTGGTCGGGTTGGAGGTGCTCGGCGTCGCCGTCCGAGCCGCCGGAACCTACGCTCGCATGAGTGTCCATCGAGGAGGTTTTCCGGGAAGTCGTTCTGAGCGCGACGGAACCACGCGAATAGTCCGTTATGCGAAAGAGGTCGCTGGTCCGGTTGTCGAGGACGCAACCGTCACCAGAGACGAAAGAGCGGAGGTCAACTCGCCCTGATCTTGTGGCTTCACCTCGCGCAGGGCACGATCTCAGACGTTATCAGAAGGCGCGGTGGTGGGCGCAGTAGGATTCGAACCTACGACCCGCTGATTAAGAGTCAGCTGCTCTACCAACTGAGCTATGCGCCCGACGCAATGTAGTCGTCGAGCGCGGCCGTATAGCAGCGGCTCAGCGCTTCGGCAAGGCATCCAGCCGCCGCCTGTAGGTAGCACGCGGTGTGTCCGGTTTAGGTAGCACTCGATCTGTCCG
>CAXTSD010000051.1:0-3088 GCA_964246775.1 uncultured Acetobacteraceae bacterium
CCGCGGCACGGCTAGCGCTGGCAGCCGGTCGATGAGCAACGCGAGCGGCGGCAGGCTCGCCAGCAGCGCCGGCGCCGTCGTGAGCCAGCGCCGGCGGCTCCAGGCGCGCTCGCCGCCGAGCCTCACCCCGGCGGCGCGCAGCTTGCCCAGCAGCTCCGCATCCGCGGCGAGCCGCTCCGGCCCGCCCCGCCGACGCAGCACCGCGCCGGCGCCCGGCCCGGCGCCGTCGCTGCGCACGATGTCGGCGAGCGGCCAACGCCACAGCACGCCGCCTGCCACCTGCAACTCGAGATGTCGCGCCTGCAGCGACGCCCAGACGGCGCGCGCTTCCGCCGTCCTGCCGTCAAACAGCCGCGCGGCGCAGGCCGGCTGCCACGGCGACGACTGAGGCGGCGACCCGGGCGACGACCCGGCAGACGACCCGGTAGACGACCCTGGGGACGGCTGATCCCGCATCAGCCGAAGCCGGCGCCGGCGTCGAGCGCCTGGAACAGGCCCTCGCCGTAGCGCGACGCCGCGTGCTCGCCCTGGCGCAGGCTGGCGAGGTCGAGCGTGCCGGTCGCCAGCAGGTTGGCGGTGTAGAAGCGCGCGTTGCGATGCACCACCAGCGGCAAGCCAAAGCCGAGCGTGACCAACAGCAGCAACGCGTTGCCGAGCAGCAACCCCAATACCGCGTCGCCGGTCGCCGAGCAGGCGAAGCGCAAGCCGCCAAGCGTCGTTCGACTGCTGAGATGTCGGTAGAAGGCCGCTGTATAGCTCGCCGAGATCAGTGCCGCGCCGTAGCTGAACACGAGCCAGGCGACCGCCAGCCGCCATGGCAGATGGTCGCCGAGCCGACGCGTAATCTCGTCCCGTGGTAGATGCGCAAGCGAGCGCAGGAAGGGCCGCTCGATCAGGAACCCGACATAGGCGACGACGAGCCCGAGCCCGACCACGCCGAGCATGGTGAGCAGGAAACGCGGATACAGCGCGCGGGCGCGGCCGCTGGCGGCAAAACGCTGGTCGCCAAGAAAGCTCGCCGCGATCCGGCGCTCGAGCAGACGCAGCGACACCCAAGGCCCGAGCTGCCACAGGCTCAGCGCCTTGAGCACGGTGTAGACCAGCGAGCGCAGCCCGTAGGCGAGCATCGAACCCCGCATGCCGCCGCGTATGCCGCGCCATAGCGTGTGGCTCAGCCGGTAGCGCTGGGCCGAGAATACGGCGCCGAACGCGAACACGACGACCATCGCCTCGAACGCGAGGAACGGCAGCACGGCGAGCGGCGCCGCTACGAAGTGCAGCGCCCAACCGGCGAGGACGGCGACGACGCCAAGCCCGATCAGCAGCACAAGCGCCAGCACGAAGCTCAAGAACAGCTGACCGCCGGTGCCGTCATATTCGAAACGTTCGCCGCCGCTGCTGGTGCGCGACCAGAGATAGCGCCGCAAGCGGGTGATCGCCCAGAACCGCCAGAGCCCGAGCGTCAGCACAGACAGCAGCAGGTTGACCAGGAAAATCCTGTAGAGGTCGCCAACTCGCCCGTCATAGGCGAACATCGGCTCCGGATTACCCGTGTCGATTGCCGTCACGCCGTGCACTCCCCCGAAGACGCGACGCCATGCTCGCCGAAGACGGTGCTTCTTTCAAGACTGTAATGAGCGTGCGCGCCTCAGCCTGACGCGAGGCCAGGCTCGACCAGGGCGATGAACCGCTCCGGCGCACCCGCATGCACCCAGGGCGCGGCGCCCGCGACCGTCGCGATGCGGCCGGCCGTAAAGCGCGCCAGGAACGCCGCCGCCTCGGGCTCGCCGACATAGGCGGAGGCGCCGCCGCGGATCAGCAGCGCCTCGCCGCCGTAGCGCAGCCCCGCCGGCACATCCCAGCCCTCAAGCGCTGCGATGCCCTCGGCAAGCTCCTCGAGCCCGATGCGCCAGCGCGGCGCCGGGCCGGGCTCGAAGTTCTGCAACAGGAAGCCGCGCACCACCCGGTCCGGCACCGCCGGCGCCAGCATCCGGTCCGCCTCGCCGCGCGCGAGCGCCGCATCGAGCGGCAGGGACCGCATCGCGTTGATCAAGGCGAGATTGGCGTGGCGGTAGGCGACCGGTGCGATGTCGACGACCACCAGCCGACGCACCAGCGCCGGCCGGGTCAGCGCCAGCGCCATCGCCGCCTTGCCGCCCATCGAGTGCCCGACGAGGACGCCGGCCGCAACCCGGAGCGCCGCCATCGTCTCGGCGACGTCCACGGCCAGGGTCAGGTAGTCCATGCCGGCGGCGTGCGGGCTGCGGCCGTGGTTGCGCAGGTCGAGTGCGATCACCCGGTATCGCTCGGCAAGTCGGCGCTGCACCGTCGCGAAATTGCGCGCCTGCCCGAACAGGCCGTGCAGCAGCAGCAGAGGCGGCGCGTCGGTCGCACCCGCCTCGCTCGCCGCCAGGATCAAGCCGTCATGTCCAGCACGATCTTGCCGATGTGGCCGCCCGCCTCCATCACCTCGTGCGCCCGAACCACGGCGGCGAACGGCACCACCGTGTCGATCACCGGGCGGCAGCGTCCGGCGTCCAGCACCGGCCACACCTGCCGCCGGAGCTCGGCCGCGACCGCCGCCTGCTCGGCCCGGCTGCGCGGCCGCATCGTCGAGCCGGTCACCGTCAGCCGCCGCTGCATGATGCGCGCGAGATCCGCCTCGCCGTCGCGCCCGCCCATCACCGCAATGATCACGAGTCGCCCCGCCTCGGCGAGGCTCGCCAGGTTCCTGGCCAGATAGGCGCCGCCGATCATGTCGAGCACGACGTCGACCCCCTGCCCGGCGGTGAGCTCGGCCACCGCCTGGGCAAAGTCCGCCTCCCGATAGTTGATGGCGGCGTCCGCGCCGTGGCGCCGGCAGGCCTCGCACTTCGCCTCCGAGCCCGCCGTCGCATACACCCGGCTGCCGCGCTCGCGTGCGAGCATGATGGCGGTGAGGCCGATGCCGCTGGTGCCGCCATGCACCAGCACCCGCTCGCCGGGTTGCAAGCGGCCGATCTGGAACAGGTTCTGCCAGACGGTGAAGTGATTCTCCGGCAGCGCGGCGGCGTGCACGGCGTCAAACCCGGTCGGCCAGGGCAGGCAC
>CAXTSD010000051.1:3098-10776 GCA_964246775.1 uncultured Acetobacteraceae bacterium
CCCGGCGGCGCCCGGCCCTCTCCGCCCCCCCCCGGCGCCGTGCAGTATTCGGCGTAGCCGCCGCCATTGACGAGCGCGGTCACCCTGTCGCCCTCGGCAACGCCCGAAACGCCCTCGCCGAGCGCCGCCACGGTGCCGGCGACCTCGAGCCCGAGCACCGGGCTCGCGTCTTTCGGCGGCGGATAGACACCCTTGCGCTGCATCACGTCCGGCCGGTTCACCCCCGCGGCGGCGACCCTGACCAGCACCTCGCCAGCGCCCGGACGCGGCACCGGTCGCTCGGCGATGCGCATCGCCTCCGGCCCGCCCGGCGCGTCGACCTCGACCGCCCGCATGGTCGCGGGCGGCGCCGTCATCGGGCCGCCAGCTGCATCGGCGGCGGATCACCGGCGGGCGGCACCGGGATCGGCATCGGCGGCTCCTCGACCTCGGGCGGCAGGTCGGGATCGGGCACTTCGGCGGGCGGCACCGGCGGCGGGTGCGGGATGTCGGAGGCGGTGATCGGGACCATGGGCAACGCTCCTTGTCGCCAGCTATCGCCAGGCGCTCGGGTGCTAACACAAGCCCGCCCTGGCCGGTTCCGGCCGGTTCCGGGAGGCGCCGGCGCCGACCCCGCGGCGGTTCACGCTTTGTTAAGCACCGTCGGGCATTCTTATTTCGTAGAAGCGCCAGCTCCTAACAGCGCGATTGGTCAAGGCGTGGGCTTGCAACCCTCGCGGCACGGTCGCAAGACACGCGCATTGACCGTCTCGTGTTGCGGACGCTCCACCGGGCGAAATCGCGGCCTCGCGATCGCCGTATTTCGCGCGCCGATTGCGCATGATGCCGACGTGAAAGCCCGATGACGACGATCCTGCCCGCGAGCAACCTAGCTGAACCGATCGCCGAGCGCTCCAGCCGCCGCGCCATCGGCGGTTCGGCGCGCGGCGGTTCGGCGCGCAGCGGTTCGGCGCGCAGCCCGGGCCGCAAGCTGCGCCAGCGCGTGCTGCAAGTACCGCAGCAGCTCCGCGTGCTGGTGCGTGCCGACGAGTTGTGGCTGGTGCTGCTGGCGGCCGTCGTCGGCGCCGTCGCCGGGCTGATCGTGGTCGCGATGAACCAGCTCACGCTGATCGCGCATGACCAGCTCTTCCACTTGACCAAGGGCGAGCGCCTGTCCGGCGCCTACCGGGTCGAGCTGCGCGCGGCGCTGCTGGTGCCAAGCATCGGCGGCCTGCTGCTCGGCCTGTCCGGCCTGTGCCTCGCGCGCTTCTGGCCACGACGCGCCGTCGACCCGATCGAGGCGAATGCGCTGTATGGCGGCCAGATGTCGCTCGTCGACAGCTTCGTCGTCGTCTGCCAGACGCTGCTGTCGAACAGCGTCGGCGCCTCGATCGGGCTCGAGGCCGGCTATACGCAGATGGGCGCCGCGGTCGCCTCCAAGTTCGGCCGCAGCTTCCGCGTCAGGCGCAACGACCTGCGGCTGCTGGTCGGCTGCGGCGCCGCGGCGGCGATCTCGGCCGCCTTCAACGCGCCGCTCACCGGCGCCTTCTACGGCTTCGAGCTGGTGATCGGCGCCTATACGCTCGCAACCCTGGCGCCGGTCGTCGTCGCCGCCATCTGCGGGGTGCTCGTCGCGCGCCTGCTGCAGGGTGACGAGCCCGGCTTCGTCGTGCATCTGCCGGCCGAGTTCGGCACCGCCGACTTCCTGCCGGTGCTGGTGCTCGGCGTGCTCTGCGCCCTGCTCGGCATCTGCATCATGCGCGGCGTCACCCTCACGGAGATGCTGTTCCGGCGCAGCCGCGTGCCGGGCTGGGCGCGGCCAGCGATCGGCGGCCTGGCCGTCGGCGGTCTGGCGCTGCTCTCCCCGGCGGTGCTCTCCTCGGGCCACGCGGCGCTGCGCCAGGGGCTCGACGCGCCCTATTCGCTGCAGCTGGTCGCCCTGCTGCTGGTGCTGAAGGCGATCGCCTCGGCGATCTCGATCGGCTCCGGCTTCCGCGGCGGCCTGTTCTTCGCCTCGCTGTTCCTGGGCGCACTCGTCGGCAAGCTGTTCGGCGGGTTGCTGCTGCTGACCCACAGCACCCTCGTGCAGCCCGAGGTCGTCTACGCGCTGATCGGCATGAGCGCCACCGCGGTCGCCATCATCGGCGGCCCGCTGACGATGACCTTCCTCGCCCTCGAAAGCACCGGCAGCCTGCCGATCACCGTCGCCGTGCTCGCCGCCGCCGTCATCTCGGCGATCACCGTGCGCCGCACCTTCGGCTACTCGTTCGCCACCTGGCGCTTCCACCTGCGCGGCGAGGCGATCCGCAGCGCCGTCGACATCGGCTGGATGCGCAACCTCACCGTCGGGCGGATGATGCGGCGCGAAATCCGCACCGTCCGCGCCGACACCTCGCTCGCCCATTTCCGCCGCGACTTCCCGCTCGGCGCCGAGAAGCGGGTGATCGTCGTCGACGACGCCGGACGCTACGCCGGTCTCGCCTTGCCATCCGAAGCGCACGCGACCAATGAGGACGAGGCGAGCACGGTCGCCGACCTGCTGCAGCAGACGCACACGATCCTGCTGCCGCAGATGTCGGTGAAGGAGGCCGCCGCGATGTTCGAGCGCGCCGAGGCGGACGCCCTGGCGGTGGTGGAGAACGCGGAAGGCATGCGGGTGATCGGCATACTGAGCGAGCAGCACGCGCTGCGGCGCTATGCGGAAGAACTGGAACGACGGCGGCGCGATCTGTCGGGCGAGTGAAGGCGGCCAACCGCGCCTGGTGCCGGGTGAGGGGTTCGAACCCCCGACCTCCTGATTACAAATCAGGCGCACTACCAGCTGTGCTAACCCGGCGACCGCGCCCGGTATGCCAGAGGTCCGGCACTCTCTGCCAGAGCCTTTGCCAGAGCCTTGGCTGCCGGACGCCTTCGCAGCAAGCTGCTACGACGGGTTGATCAGCGGCTTCCAGAACGCGCATTTGTGGTCGGCGGCAAAGCCGTCCTCCGGCGCGGGAACCGGCGGCAGCAAGGACTGCAAGCTGTCGGCGCCGCTCGCGTAAGGCTCCCAGAACGGCAGCGCGCCCCTGTTGGGCGACGTGCTGCGGGCGAAATCGGTCCAGTACTTGACCATGGTGGTCGATAGCCGGGTCTCGGCCTTCGAGAGCGGCGGCGTGCCGGGCAATTCGGGAAGCTTGAACAGGAACTGCAGCTCGATCGCGTGCGCCGCGCCGTACGGATAGGTCGTCGGCGGCAGCGAGTATTCAGGCGCGTTCTCGTCGTTGAACTCGTAGGCGTAGACCGGCACGTAGCGGGACGCCCAGCGATCCACCTGGCGGGCGGTGCAGGCGAACGTCTCGTCGGTGACCACGGCCGCCGCCGCCAGCACCGGCTGCGCATAGTTGCCGACCGGGTACTTGGCGAGGATTTTCGGCACCAGCGCCGCATCGAACACGCCGGCGAGCGCTGCCGGGTATTGCGCCGCGGTGAGGTTCGCGAACGCCGTCAGGAACAGCCGGTACTCGTCGTGGTTCGAGCCGTTGAGCAGCGGCACCCGATTGAACTGGCCTGATTTCAATGCCGTGTTGATCGACGACGGAACCGTCGTGCCGTCGACGATCGTCGTGATGCTGGTGCCGACATTCGCCTGGGCGGCCAGGATCGCCGAAACCGGCTGCGCGCGCAGGCACGCGGCGTCGCTGGTGGCGCAGCCGAGCCTGGTCGCGACGTCGTTGCCCGACGCCTCGGCGGCGGCGAGGCTCGGCAGGGTCAGCGCGTAGGCGCCGCTCTCGACGATCGCCCGGCTGAACAGCCCGTAGGCGGTCGGCGAGATCAGGTGCGACAGCACGCTCAGCCCGCCCGCCGACTCGCCGAAGATGGTGACGCGCGCCGGGTCGCCGCCAAAGCCGCCGATGTTGCGCCGCACCCAGTCGAGCGCGAATTGCTGGTCCTGCAAGCCGTAATTGGCGGCGACGTGACCCTCGGCGTCGAGCCCGGCCGAGGCCAGGAAACCAAGATAGCCGAGCCGGTAGTTGATCGTCACCACGATCACGCCGGTGCCGACCAATGCCGCCGGGTCATAGTCGTCGCTCTCGCCGGTGACCAGCGCGCCGCCGTGGATCCAGACCATCACCGGTAGCGCCGCCGCGTTGACCGGGCGCGCCGCACTCGGCGTGTAGACGTTGAGGTACAGGCAGTCCTCGCTGGTGCTGGCGATGCCGAAGGCCGAGGCGGGCTGCGAGCAATGCGGGCCGAAGCTCACGGCGCGGTGGCTGAACTGCGCGCGGGCTGGCGGCTGCGGCGGCTGCCAGCGCAACGCGCCGACCGGAGGCGCCGCGTAGCGTATGCCGAGGAACTCGTTCATGCCCTCGGCGACCTTGCCGGTGACCGTGCCGTCCTCGGTCGCCGCCGTCGGCGCCGCCCGCGCTGCGGCCGCCGTAAACGCCATCGTGAGCGCGACGGCCGGAATGAACGAGCGCGCCCGCAGGCCGGACGCTTTGCGTCGACTCATGGTGGTATCCTCCCGAGGCGGCCACACGGGCGTGTTGATCACGCCGCCGAGCCGCACGCCAAGGTTACGCAGAGACCCGCCGCTATAACAAGGCGGCAGCCGGCCGGACGCGGGCGCCGCGCGTCGGCGCCGGCGGGGAGGCCTGCGTCAGCTGCGCATCACCGCGTGGATTTCGCCGCGCCGCTCGAGCACGCTCATCGCCACCTCGCGTCCCATGCGTCGGAACACCACGCTGATCCGCGCCTCGCCGATCTGCAGGTTGTAGAGCGTCGCCTCATCGAGGAAGTCCGGCAGGCTCGGATTGGTGAAGCTCACGGTGCGGGTCGCCGGATCGAAGCTGACGCCGAGTGCCGCCTGCAACGTCGCCGGCAGCGCGGTCGCCGACCAGGCCTGCGGCGAGCAGGCGACCGGATAGAAGGTCGGGCCCTGCCCGCGGCGTCTCGCGAAACCGCAGAACAACTCGGGCAGGCGACGCAGGTCGATGTAGAGCGAGGCGTCGTAGAGACCGCCGAACAGCTTGAGTATATGGTCGGTGAAGCCGTAGCGCGCCATGCCGAGCGCGATCAGCGCGTTGTCGTGCGGCCAGACCGAGCCGTTGTGGTAGGACATCGGGTTGTAGCGCGCCTCGCCATTGGCGACGGTGCGTATGCCCCAGCCGGTGAAGAACCGGCTCGACGTCAGCTGCTCGGCGACCCGCGCCGCCCGCTCGCGCGAGACGATGCCGCTGAGCAGCAGCTGGCCGGCGTTGGAGGAGCGTATCCGGCAGGGCCGCTTCGCCCCGTCGAGCGCGATCGCGTAGGTGCCGATCTCCTCGCACCAGAACGCCGCCTCGAAGCGCAGTCGCAGCTGCTCGGCGGCGCGCTCCTCAGCTTCGGCGACGTCCGCCTGGCCAAGCCGGCGGGCGATCGCCGCGGCGGCGCGGCGCGCGGCGTAGACGTAGCCCTGCACCTCGCACAGCGCGATCGGTCCCTGGGCAAGGCTGCCATCGGCATGGAAGACGCTGTCGTAGCTGTCCTTCCAGCCCTGGTTCGCGAGCCCCTCGTCGGTCTTGCGAAAATACTCGACGAAACCGTCGCCGTCGCGGTCGCCGCTGTCATCGATCCAGGCGAGCGCGCGGCGGATATGCGGCCAGAGCTGCCAGGCGGTCGCCTCGTCGCCGGTTCGCTCGAGGTAGAGCCCGGCCAGCATGACGAACAGCGGCGTGCTGTCGACGCTGCCGTAATAGCGGCGGAACGGCACCTCGCCGAGCTCGGCCATCTCGCCGTGCCGCACCTCGTGCAGTATCTTGCCCGGTTCGGCGTCGGCCGCGAGGTCCTCCGCGTCGGCCTGGTTCTCGGCAAGATAGCGCAGCACGCCGCAGGCGAGGCGCGGGTCGAGCCACAGCGTCTGCAGCGCGGTGATCAGCGCGTCGCGGCCGAACGCGGCGGAGAACCACGGCACGCCGGCATATGGGTACGGCCCGGTCGGCTTGTCGGTGACCAGCATGTAGAGATCGCTGATCGAGCGGCGCATCGCCTCGTTGAACACCTCGTTCGAGGTGGCGATGGCGGCGGCGTTGGCGGACGAGCTGCGCATCCAGCGCCGGCTCTCGACCAGGCAGCGCAGGAACGAGGCGCGCGGCGGCACGAAGGCGGGCAGCGGATCGCAGGCGATCTCGATGAACACCAGGCAGCGGCCATGCGGCGGCAGCTCGAGGCGGAACCTGGCGCGGCCGGGCGCCAGCGTCTCGGGCGCAGGATCAAAGCGCAGCCTGGTCTCGCGCCGCCTCGCGTCAAGGCCGGTATAGGCGAGCATCACGCCGGCGGCTTCGATCAGCGGCGGGTGGTGCTCGCCGTGCCGGCTGCGCGTCATGCCGCGCACCTCGAACAGGTCGGCAAAATCGGCGGCGAAGCGGACATCAAGCCGCAGCGATTGCGGGCTGTCCGAGAAGTTGCGTATCGAGATGCGCTCGTAGCAGGTGCCCTGCCAGAGGAAGCGCGAGCGGCGCAGGTGGATGATGTCGTGCTCGATCGAGCGCAGGCTGCCTTCGGCGAGGTCGGGATTGGTGAGGTCGCAGGTCAGCGTGCCGTTGTCGTCGCGCAGCGTCGAGGACAGCAGCATCGGCCTCGCGTCGTTGAGCAGCAGGTCGAATACCGACAGGTAGCGGGTGTCGCGCCAGAAGATGCCCTCGGTGCCGCCAGGGCTCGCCAGCACGTTGCCGCTCTGGTCGAAGACGCCGAACATGTCGCCGGCCTTGAGGGTGCGGAAGCGGCGCTCCTGCAGCGAGACGCTGGCGGCGATCGCGTATTCGGCGCCCTCCGGGGTATCGCCCGCTCGGGTATCGCCCGCTTGGGTATCGGCGCTGGTCGGGTCGGCGGGCGGCAGGTCCACGTGCGGGCGGCTCCTCGAAGCGGTCTGTGGATCAGGGTGGCACGCGGGACGAGTCGCGCAAGCCCCGGAGTGGGCCTGCGACATGACAGATCGGCAACCCGCGCCGCGTCCGTTGCGTTACCGGATTTATGGCCAAGCCGGCGCCAGCGCGCGACACCTCGATCAGCAGCTATCGGGCAAAGCGTGATTTTGCCCGCACGTCCGAGCCGGCGCCGCACGCGGCGAGCGAGCCGGCGCCTGACCAGGCGACAGCTCTCGGAGAGACCCGGCTGTTCGTGGTGCAGAAGCACGACGCGACCCGCCTGCACTACGACTTCCGGCTCGAGCACGCCGGCGTGCTGTGGAGCTGGGCGGTGCCGAAGGGCCCGTCGATGGACCCGCACGACAAGCGCCTCGCCGTCCATGTCGAGGATCATCCGGTGTCGTACGCCAGCTTCGAGGGCGACATCCCGGCCGGCAACTATGGCGCCGGCCATGTCGACATCTGGGACCGCGGGCGCTGGACGCCGCTCGGCGCCGACCCCGCGGCGGATCTCGGGCGCGGCGAGATGAAGTTCGTGATCGAGGGCGAGCGCCTCCGCGGCCGCTTCGTGCTGATCCGGTTGAAGCCGCGGCCGCGCGAGCGCGCGGAAAACTGGTTGCTGATCAAGGAGCACGACGCGCACGAGGCGGCAGGGCTCGATGCGGACAGGCTCGAGGCGACTATCCCGCTCCGCCGCGAGCCGGCTCCGCCCAAGCCCGCCAAGTCGCCCGCCAAGTCGCCCGCCAAGCCGGCCGCCAAGTCGGGCGCCAAGTCGGGCGCCAACTCGCCGGCAAGCAAGCAGCCGCGCCGGGCGATCA
>CAXTSD010000052.1:0-3883 GCA_964246775.1 uncultured Acetobacteraceae bacterium
GCCTGAGCCGGCCTCGGCGCCGGCTCAGGCGGCTCGGTCGGCGGCGACGTCACGCTCGATTTCGCCGCCCCCGACGTGCGCGAGGTCGTCGCACAGGTGCTTGGTGGCATACTGAAAGCCAATTACACGATCGACCCGGCGGTGCGCGACCCGGAGCCGATCCTGGCGCCGCTGCAGCCGGCAAGCAGCGCCGGGATCAGCAGGGACGGGACCAGGCGGGCTCTGCGCGTCATGGCTGGATTCCTGGCGGGGTCTGGTTCGGCGATTGTCGGGCGTCTCCCTCGGAGGCGCCGACGACGCGCGACAGCGGACCGTTCGGCGGCGCGATCAAAGCGTCCGGCGCAAGGCCAGGCGACAGCCGAAACTGGCCTGCCGCGGCCGTGGGCGCAGCCGCGTGATCGAAGCTCGGGCGCAGCACCTGATCTCCGTCCGGGCCGGAGAGCACGACCGAACCACTCCTGATGGCGTGGATCGTCGCGCCGGCGACCGTGCCGCCGGTCGTGAGCACCAGCGGCTTGCCGCCATCCGCGGGCGCGAAGATCGCGCGGCCGCCGGCAGGGCCGATCAGTATGCCGGCGAGGCGTGGCATGACGGCTGGTCCGGCCACGGCGCCGCCAGGACGCGCCGCGTCCGCAGACGGGCGTCGCGTCGGGTTGAACAGCGGCCGGTCGAGCATCGTCGCGACCCAGGCGTCGGTCCGGTCCGGCGCCGGAGCATGCGTGCCGGTCGGCCGGTGCGGTCGCGGCGCGAGGACCGCGATGCCACGGTCAGGTCCTCGCGGCGCCAGCTCGAGCGCGATCACGCCGACAAGCAGCAGCGCCAATCCGCCAAGCAGCAGGTCGACCCCGCGCGTCATTGCGATTTCGGATCGGCGTGGCCGGTGCGGAACGCATAGACCGTGAGCGAGGCGTCGAGCGGCAGCGTCGTCGCGCGGGCGAGCAGCGGCGATCCCTGCAGTTGCAGATCATCCGTCAGCATGCGTGGCGTCGCCTCGGCGATCGCCTGCAGCAAGGCGACGAGCACCGGCCAGGGCGCGCTCAGCGACAGGTGAACCCCGATCCGGCGATAGGCGCCCGCCTGCTCGCTCGGCAGCGCCTCCGAGCTGGTCAGGGTGACGCCGGCGCTGCGCGCCATCTGCTCGATCTGTCCCTGCAGCGCGGCGCCGTCGACGGCATCGCTCGCGCCGTCGAACACGGTGCGCGGCGGCGGCCCGCTCGCCTCGGCTTGCTCCGCCTCGCGCTGTACGGACGGTAGCGAGTCGGCGAGCGACTGCATGCGGGCGGCGAGCGCCGTCTGCTGGCGCAGCGCCTCCTCGCGGTCGCCATACCAGTCGATCAGCGGGCTCAGCACCCCGATCCACAGCACCGCCAGCAGCAGCAGGGTAAGCCCGAGGGCGAGTATCTGGCCGTTGCGCCCGGCGGGCAGCGTCCCGGCCACGATCAGGAGCCGAGCTCGGTGCGGATCGCGAACAGATCGGCCTTGCCGTTCTCGCTGCGCGTCACCGGCGCGACGAAGGCCGGGTTGCGCAGCCCGGGATCGGCGGACAGGGCGCCGATCAGGCGGGTCGCCGCCGCCGACTGGCCGTTCAAGGTCAGCTTGCGCTGGTGCATCGCGAAATCGGTCAGGTAGGTGTCGTCCGGCAGCACGTCGGTCAGCGTCGCGAGTGCGGCCAGCGGGCTGCCAAGCCGGGCCGTCTCGGCGGCGATCACGTCGAGCCCGGTGCTGCTGGCGGCGATCTGGCGCCGTATCGCCTCGACCCGGGCGACGGCGGGCCGCAACGCGTCGATCCGGCTGCTCCCTGCGCTTAGCGCAATCGTCTGCAGCGCCAGCGGCAGCACGAGGGCCGTGATCGCCAGAGCAGCACAGCCCGCGGCCAGGGCGACACGCAGGCGCGGGCTGTGCTGCGCGTCGCGGGCGTCAAGCGGAATGCGGTGCAGCACGCCATCGGCACCGCGTCCCTCGATCCAGCCAGGCACGACGCCGGCCCGGCCAAGCGCCTCGATCAGCGCCGACCAGCGTGCCTTCGGGACCAGCGCGAGGCGCAGTCTCAGCCGTGCCTGGGCGCGGTCGCGACTGAGGACGGACCAGGTCCAGAACACCTCGTCGGCGGTGAACGGCGTCAGCCGGTCCATCTCGTAGGCGAGCGCCTGCGCCGCATCCTTCTCGGCAAGCAGAGGCAGCGTGGCGCTGCGTTCAAGCACGCCGCCCTCCGGCGCCAGCAGCGTGACCGGCAGCGCACGGCGCTGGCGAAGCAGGCGCGCGAGCTTCGAAAAGCCGCTCGCGTCCGGGCTGACGCTGGCGATCGGCAGCATCGACCCGCGCTCGCGCGACGCCACCTCCAGCAGCTGCCCGGGATCGCCCGGCGTCAGGACTACGCTGTCCGGCTCGCGGTCAGGCGGCGCGCGCAGGCGCCTCGGCACGAGGCTCGCCATCTGCTCCGCCCACCAGGTGAACATCGTGCGGAGTGTCGCGGCAGGCACGCATACTCCTGTCTAGATTGGAGCGGTCCCGCTAGGAGTGTAACACTCTGCTCCAGGTCAGGCGCGGGCTGGCATCAGGCGGTCCCGGTTACTGTGGCGGGACTGAATGCGCAAGCTGGATTTCCTGCCGCGCGCGGGTCTGGCGCCCTAAGGTTACGCTTTGTCTGACCCGTTGACCTTCCCCGTCACTGCTGCAGACTTTGACGCGTCGGTGCGGCAACGATGTCAGGCCAGACGCGGCCCGTCGAGACGAAGCCGAGATGCAGCCGCACGAGGCTCGGCACCGACGGATCGGACCAGTCCTGCTGCCAGCCATTGGCGCCGAGATAGCTCGCGTCGAACGCCGCGACGCCGTCCAGCAGCACCGCGCGGCTCGGCGGCGGCGGCGGCGCGAGGCGACGCGCATGCGGCGCCGGCAGCCAGCTGAGAACCAGCCGGTGCCGCTGGTCGAGGTCGAGCGCCACGATCACGGCGAGCGGCGCCTCGCCAGGCAGCGCCGCCGGCAAGGTGGTCGCGAACTCCAGGTGGTGCGCGGTTCCGGAGAAATTGCCCCGCGGCTCGTCGAGGCCGGGGTCGGCCTGCGTGACCAGCCGGCGCAAGGTGGTGTCGACCGCCTCGATCTCGCTCGAGCGGTCGATCACGCGCGACTGCATCGTCCAGGTCCTGAGGCCGAAATCGACGCCGCCGGCAAGTGCCGCGAGCAGCAGGCCGAGCACGACGAGCGCCACCAGTATCTCGAGCAGGGTGAACCCGGCCTGCCTGCCGGTTGCGGTGCGGATCACGGGCCGACGCCGGCGGCGGGGCCGAGACGGTCGGTGCGCAAGCTCACCCGCCGCTCGCCGCCATCGCCGCGCCAGGAGATCTCGACCGAGATCGCGAACAGCGAGACGGTCGAGGAGGCGCGTGCGGCGAGGCCGAGAACGCCGGGCGACTGGCGCGCCGCCGTGCCGATCAGGCTGACCCGCGTGCGCCAGTGAAACCCGCCGCCGTCATCGCCCTGCTGGTCGGAAGGCCGCAGGCTTGCCGCCAGGCTGGCGGCCGCGAGCCGCGAGTTCGCGCGCGCCACCGCCTGCTCGTAGCTGGCGGCGATGCGGGCCGAGCGTATCCCGGCGACGCCGCCCTGAAACAGCACCGCGAGAGCGATCGCCGCGATGATGAAGGCGACGATCACCTCGAGCAGGGTGAAGCCGCTCTCTTTGTCAGTCAGCAAGCGTGACCCGGCCGGTGATCCAGTCCACCCCGACATGCAGGGTGCGCAGGCCGTCGGCAACCGCGATCGAGCCGCCCGTCGCGCTGCCGTCGGGCCGGAACAGGATGTCGAGCCTGCCGTTGCGCATGGCGGGCCGGCGCCCATCCGGGCCGAGCACCGCCAGGGCGACCTCGGCCGGCAAGCTGTGCAGGCC
>CAXTSD010000052.1:3893-10612 GCA_964246775.1 uncultured Acetobacteraceae bacterium
TGTTCGAGCGTTATGTGGACCTGTGGCGGGTCACGGCCGCCCGCGCCGCCGGCGCTGTAGGCGTGGTTGCCCGGATCGATGCTGACGAGCACCGGCCGATCGGTCGCGATCGCCGCCGAGCGGGCGACGCGCAGCGCCTCGGCGAGCTCGCGCGCCGCGCCGGCCGCGATCACGCCGCGGCTGCGCATCGGGCCGCGCCCGAGGAACACGCTCAGCGCCAGGCCAAGCACCACCAGCACGACGATCATCTCGATCAGCGTGAAGCCGCGCTCGCCTCGGCGCCAGACTGCGCTATTGGGCAAGGTCGTTGAGGCTCAGCATCGCCAGCAGCAGCGACGACACGATGCCGGCGACCGCGGCGCCCATCACGACCGTGATCACCGGCACCAGCAGCGACACCAGGCGCTGCACGCCGATGCGCGTCTTTTCCTCGTGGATCTCGGCGGCGCGCAGCGCCATCGGGCCAAGCTGGGCGGTCTCCTCGCCGAGCCGCAGCAGGTAGATCGTGCGCAGCGGAAACACCCTGTCCTCGCCGAGCGCCCCCGACAGGCCGCTGCCGCCCTTGGCGCTGAGCGTCGCCCGGTCGATGGCGGCGACCCCGGCCAGGTTGCCGAGCGCCTCGCGGGCGATGCCGAGTGCCGCGAGCAGCGGCACGCCGTTCTGCACCAGCGTGCCGAGCGTGCGGGTCAGTCGGGCGGCGAGCACCTCGCGCGCCAGACCGCCGATGATCGGCAGGCGCAGCAGTACGCGGTCGGCGATGAGGCGCACGGCCGGCCGGCGCAGCGCCTCCCGCGCGGCGAACCCGGCCAGCACCAGCAGGATCAGGGCATACACCCCGTATGACGAGACCAGCGCCCCGGCGGTGATCAGTATCTGGGTCGGCCGCGGCAGGCTGGCGCCGTTCTGCTCGAATAGCGGCACGAATTGCGGCAGCACCTCGGTCAGCAGCAGCACGATCGAGCCGATCGCGGCGACGGTCAGCAGCGCCGGATACACCATCGCCGACTGCACCGTCGCGACCAGGCTGCGCTCGCGCTCGAGCAGGGTGGCGAGCCGTTCGAGCGTCGAACCGAGCGTGCCGCCCGCCTCGCCGGCGCGCACCAGCCCGACATACAGCTTCGGAAAGCTGCGCGGCTGCTGCGACAGCGCGGCGGTGAACGTGCCGCCGTCGCGCACGGTGTCGCGCAAGCGCTCGAGCACGCGTCGGCTGCGCGCGTTGGCCGCCGTGTCGACCAGGAAGCGCAGCGCCCGGTCGAGGTCTTGCCCGGCCTCGAGCATCACCGAAAGCTCGCGCGTGACGTTGGTGACCTGCTGGCGACTGAGCGCGCCGCCGCGGCCATATTCGCGCGCGAGCAGGCCCGAGAAGGGCGAGGCGCGGCCGTCCGCGAGCTCGGCGCGCATCGGCGTCGCGCCCTGGCGCTGCAGCCTGGTCACCACCTCCCTCTCGCTCGCCGCCTCCATCAGCCCTTGCGACAGCTCGCCCGCCGCACTCACCGCCGTGTAGCGCCAGAACGCCATCTCAGCCCTCCGCCCGGATGCTGCGCACGACTTCCTCGATCGTCGTCGTGCCGGCGAGCGCCGCCTGCAGGCCAGCCTGGAACATCGTCACCATGCCGCCGGCGACCGCGGCGCGCTCGACCTCGGCGTTCTCGGCGCGGGCGAAGATCAGCCGCTCGATCTCGGCGTCCGGCACCAGGAACTCGGCGATCGCCTGCCGGCCGCGATAGCCGGTGCCGCGGCAGTTGGGGCAGCCGACGGCGTGCCAGAGCATGATCGGGCCGCTCGCCGCCGCGGGGCCGGGTCCCTGGCCCCGGTCGAGCTCGAAGCGACGGACCAGCTCGTCGGGCGCCTCGGTCGGCGCCCGGCAGTCCGGGCACAGCCGGCGCACCAGGCGCTGGGCCAGCACGCCGCGCAGCACTGCGGCGAGCAGGTAGTCCTCGAGCCCCATGTCGCGCAGGCGGGTGAGCGTGGACGCAGCCGAGTTGGTGTGCAGCGTCGACAGCACCAGGTGCCCGGTGAGCGAGGCCTGGACGGCGATCTGCGCCGTCTCGAGGTCGCGTATCTCGCCGACCATGATGACGTCGGGGTCCTGGCGCAGGATCGAGCGCAGCAGCGAGGCGAAATTCAGCCCGATCTGCGGCTTGACCTGGATCTGGTTGATGCCGCGCAGCTGGTACTCGATCGGGTCCTCGATCGTCACCACCTTGCGGGTGACGGCGTTGAGCGCGAGCAGCCCGGTATACAGCGTCGTCGTCTTGCCGCTGCCGGTCGGCCCGGTCACCAGCACGATGCCGTTCGGCAGCGCGAAGGTGTCGTTCAAGCGCGACACCACGGCCGGCGCGAGGCCGAGCTTGTCGTAGTCGAGCGTCACCGCCGAGCGATCGAGCACGCGCAGCACGACGGTCTCGCCGTGCAGCGAGGGAATGGTGGAGACCCGAAAATCCACCTCGGTGCCGCGCACGGCGAGCTTGATCCGGCCATCCTGCGGCAGCCGGCGCTCGGCGATGTCCAGCCGCGCCATGATCTTTATGCGCGAGGTGATCGCGGCGGTGAGGCGCACCGGCGGCGCGTCCGCCTCGTGCAGCACGCCGTCATAGCGGTAGCGCACGCGCAGCCGGTCCTCGAACGGCTCGATGTGAATGTCGGACGCCTGGGTCTCGACGGCGCGCGCAATGATCTGGTTGACCAGGCGGATGACCGGCGCCTCGCTCGCCAGATCCTTCAGCCGCTCGGCATCCTCCTCGAGCGGCTGGTCACCGCCGTCGGTGCCATGCCGCTCGGCGTCGCGCTCATCCTCCGGATACAGCCGGTCGAACGCCGCCTCGAGCTCGATCGGCACCGCGATCAGCAGATCGATGGCGCGGCCGGTCGCGGCCTCGATTGCCTCAGGCGTGAAGCGGTCGAGCGGGTCGGCGACGGCGAGCTGCAGCCGGTCGGCGGACACGCGCAGCGGCAGCGCGCGAGCCTGGCGCAGAAACCGCGGGCTGAGCCGATCCGCCAGCAGCGGCGCGTCCAGCCCATAGCGGTCGATGCCGGCGATCGGCAGATCGAGCAGTCGCGCGTAGGCCTCGGCGAGACCGCGCTCGGTAATCAGACCGAGCTGCAGCAGCACCGTGTCGAGACGCTGGTCGTTCTCGCTCGCCACCCGCCGGCCGCGCTCGATAGTGCGCAGGTCGCACTGGCCCTCGCTGATCAGCAGATCGGCGAGCTCATCCATGGTCGACGCCGCGCCGATCCCGTCGCCATGCGCCTCCTGCACCCTGGCGCCATGCACCCTGGCGCCTTGCGTCCTGCCGAGAAGCGTCTTCGCCGATACAACTTGCAATTTTCACCCATCCCGTGCCCGAGAGCGCCGCCCGATTGTGCCAGTCAGGACGATCAGAGACTAGCATCCGCCGCGGCGGAGAGGGAGCGTAGAGGTGTCGGCTGGCTGGCTGCTCGCGGACTGGTTCGCACCCGATCAGGTTGACGACTGGCTCAACCGGTTCGCACCGCTCGTCGCCTCACCGTTCGTCGGCAGCACGCTCGGCGTGCTGATCCGCCGCCTGCCGCGCCATGAGCCGGTCGTCCTGGCGCGCTCCGCCTGCGAAAGCTGCGGCCGCCGGCTCCGAGCGCTCGAGCTGGTGCCGGTGCTCAGCTTCATCGCCTTGCGCGGGCGCTGCCGCCGCTGTGGCGCCGCGATTGCGCGCCGACATCTGGCCGTCGAGCTGGCCGCCGTTGTGCTGGCGGCGCTGGCGATCGCTGACGCCGGCGCGCGCGGCGACACGATCGGCATCTGGGGCAGCTGCGTATTCGGCTGGACGCTGTTGGCATTGGCGTGGATCGACATCGACTGGCTCACCCTGCCTGACGTGCTCACCCTGCCGCTGCTCCTGGCCGGGCTTGGCTGGGGCTGGATGGAGGACCCCGACACCCTGGTTCAGCGCGCGCTCGGTGCCGCTCTCGGCTACACGCTGTTTCGGGCGATCTCGCTCGGCTATCGCGCGCTGCGTGGCAGGGAGGGCCTGGGGGAAGGCGACGCGAAGCTGCTGGCCGCCTGCGCCGCGTGGCTTGGCGCGCCGCTGCTGGCGCCGCTGCTCCTGCTCGCCGCGCTGCTCGGGGTTGCCGCGGCGGCCGGGCTGCGACTGACCGGCAGCCGAGTCACCGCCCGAACGAGGCTGCCGTTCGGACCGTGCCTCGCTCTCGCCGCCTGGCTGCTGCGACTGTGGGTTGGATGGGCGGGTTAGAGCGCTTTCAGGCTGACCGTATCCGGTCAGCGCGCTCTAACTTCTGTTTAGCGAGCAGTTTTACCGCCCGGAGTGAGTCCACTCCGAGCGGAACAGCTCTAGGAGCCCGTCTGATAATGCTACTGCGGCGGCCATCCGACGCGGCTTTCCTGCGCGCCGGTGCTCACGGCCCTCAAGGCCGCTCCGCTCCGGTGCTCGGAAATCCACGCCGGGCGGCGCCAAGGGCGCCTCTGGCTCGCCGCAGCGCATTCTCAGACGGGCTCCTAGACGAAGCTGCCGCCGCCGACGCTGGTCACGCCAGCCAGGGTGATCGTCGTCTTGTCGGTCAGGGTGATGACCGTGCTGCCGCCGCTCACCGTCTGCGACTGGATGCCGCTCGTCGCCGTGCCGCCGTATTTTTGCAGCGCGATGGTATCCGTGCCGACCTTGAAGCCGTCGACGGTGACGCTGCCGCCGGCGAAGCCGTTGACGACGCCGAGCAGCGTGGCGCCGGAGCCCTCGAAGACGACGGCGCTGCCGGTCCCGGCCTGGACATAGGCCGCTTCCTTGCCGAGCACGACGAGGTCGGTGCCGCTGCCGGCGAAGATGTCGGACGCCGCGGTGCCGCCGCCGCCATAGATGGTGGCGTTGCCGCTGCCCGCGACCGCCGTGTCGCCGCCGTCGCCGAGCGCGATCAGGTTGTTGCCTGAGCCGCCGAGGAAGGTGTTCCTGCCGAGCGTGCCGGCGCCGGTGAGCGTCTCGTTGCCGCTGGCCGCGGTGATCCTGGTTCCGGCCGTGCCCGCGGCGATCAGCACGTCGCCGTTGCCGCCGCCGTTGATCGTCGTCGCCTGCGATCCGCCCTCGATGAAGTTGTTGCCCGCCGAGCCGCCGGTGATCGTGCCGCCGCCGGCGCCGCCGAAGGCGTCGATCGTGCCGGCGCCGCCATCGACCGAGAGGGTGCCGGTGCCGCCGGCGACGGTGCCGGCGACGACGACGCTGGTGGCCCCGCCGTTGAGGAAGGTGAGGCTGCCCGCACCCGCGAACACCGTATCGGCCGCGGCCGACATCACTGTCGCGTTGCCGCCGCCGGCGATCACGGAATCGCTGCCCTCGCTGATCACGTCGCCGGTGCCGGTGCCGAGAAAGATCGAGTTGTGACCAAGGCCGGCGGCGACCGTCGCATTCGCCGAGGACACCGCGATCAGGTTGTTGCCGTCCGCACCGCCGGGCGTGAGCGGCAGCGCCCGCGCGTTGGCGACGCCGGTCGCGACCAGATAGCCGCCGCCGGCGCCGTCGACCGTGCCGGTGACCTCGACGATGTTGCCGCCGCCGACCATGGCGACCGCGCCGGTACCGCCGCCGGTGACGAAGATCTGGCCGCTGGTGTCGCCCTCATAGGCGACGCCGGTCGAGCCGTTGCCGGTCACCTGACCGGTGCCGCCGGCATCCTGGATGTAGGTGTAGCCGCCCGGCACCGTGATCGCGGTCGCGCCGGCGCCGCTGATGCTGAAATAGCCGGGTGCGGCGGACCCGGTCGCCGCCGGCGGCGAGTCGCGGCCGTTGGTGTCTGCCTCGGACTTGTAGGTGCCGGAGGTCAGCGCGCTAGAGACGCTGGCGCGCAGTTGCGCTGCCGCCATCTCGATGTCGGTGGTCGTTGCCATCTTGGACAGTCCTTGGTTCTTGATCAGCAGGATGCGGCGGTGGCGCGCCCCGCCGACTGGCGGGGCGCGTCATGGCAGTACTGATCAGGCCGGCTGGGTCAGCCCCATCGGGAAGAACCCGCCCATGCCGTTGGCGCCGCCGAGCGTCACCACGGACGTCACCTGGGCGACGGTGCGCGAGTACACCAGCGAGTTGCTGTCGGTTGGCACGATGTTGATCGCGCCGTTCATCGTGACACCCTGGTCGTCTGCGGCGTTGGACAAGCCGGCGCGGCCGGCGGAGATCAGGTTGGTGATGCGCGACAGCCCGGCCATGTAGAGCCGGGTGCGGATTTCGCCGGCATGATACGCCTCGACGGACAGTATGCCCGCCGCCGCGAGCAGATAGGCCTTGGTGTCGATCAGCGAGGCGCCGCCGAGATAGGCGGTGACGCCGACATCCTCGAACACATAGGCGCCGAGCAGGAAGCTCGTCTCGTCGGCGAACGGGTTGAAGCCGGCGCCGATCTTGGTGGCGGCGGCGAGCGCGTTGAAGGCGTTGGTGAAGTCGATGGCCGGCTCGGCGACGGTGTAGGTGCTGCCGAGGGAGGAGCGCAAAAAGGCGACGTGGTTCATTTCGTCATTGGCGATTTCCTGCGCGAATTGCAGGTTGTCCTTGGTCGTGAACGGCACTTTCGAGCCACCATTGACGGTCGCAGGGTTGCCGCCGAGCGAGGCCGGCAAGCCGGCGCCGGTCGTCGCGCGCAGGTAGTATTCGGCCTCGAGATATTCGAGGTTGAGCGCGAAGGTCAGGACCGCCAGGTCATTCGGGGTCGGGCCGGCGGACTGCGCCTCGGCGCCGGCTTGCCGGCCT
>CAXTSD010000053.1:0-10600 GCA_964246775.1 uncultured Acetobacteraceae bacterium
TACATGTCAGGCCAGGTGCTGCATCCGAACGGCGGCACGGTGGTGAACGGCTAGACGAGCAGTCGCTCGCGGGAGATCAGCGGGCCTCCCCGGCACCGCGGATACTCGGGCCTGCCAGACAAACTGAGCGAGATGAGGCTGCGGGCGCTGCTCGCGAGATCTACGTCCAGCCCCTGGCGGAGCCGGGCCGCCACCTCCATCTGCCGGTGCGCGGCCAAGCCCAGCCGGCAAGCCGGATGCCGCTCCCTTTCGTCCGCCATGCCCGTGAACGCTGAAGGAGGTGACCAGATGGCGAACTCGTCGGCAGAGCCCGCCTCCCCCAACCTGCGCTACACGCGCGACCACGAATGGGTCCGTCTCGAGGAGGACGGCACCGTGACCGTCGGCATCACCGACCATGCCCAGGAGGCGCTCGGGGAGATCGTATTTGTCGAGCTGCCTGAGCCAGGTCATGCCGTCGTGCAAGCCGAGAGCTGCGCCATCGTCGAGAGCGTGAAGGCCGCGTCGGACGTCTACGCCCCGCTCGGCGGCACCATCACCGAGATCAACGACACGCTGCCCGATGACCCGACGCTGATAAACCACGACGCGGCGGGCGAAGCCTGGCTGTTTCGCATGGAGCTCGACGACGACGCCGATTTCGAGTCGCTGCTCGACGACGAAAGCTACGCCGCCCTGCTGGACACCCTCTGAAAACGAGTGGGCGGGCACCCTCGATCCGCCTGCCGCCTCAACGCGCTTGCATGAGATCGCGCGCGCTCACTCATCCCGCTGCAAAAAGGGTGGCGCTGCCACCTAGCTGCACGACGACAAAGACCGCCGCCAGCGCCGAGCGCAGCCGCGGCGGGCCGTCATCCACCCAACGCTTCAGCCGGCGGTGAAGCGCCACGTCAAGCTGGCCGATCATCGCCGCCCACAGCAGCGACAGGCAAACAGCGGCGAGCCACAGCGCTTTCGGGTCCGCGTCGCCCGATGCGTGGCGCAGCACCCAGGTGATTACGGGAACGTGGCAGAGATACAGGCCGTAGCTCCAGTCGCCGAGCTTGGCCAGCACCGGCCTGGTGGCGGGCTCTCCCCGGCGCGGCGCCCGCATCGCGGCCGTGACGAGGCAGGTGCAGGCAATCACGACCGCCCATAGAGCGCTGGCAGCAGAGATTTCAGAGCTGACGAGGCAGAGCAGGGCGGCTGCGGAAGCAATGCCATTGAACCAACCGTCGGGCAGGTGCCGCGTTTTGCGGAGCAACCACGGCACAGTCAGGCCGGCAGCGAACCCGGCGCTGAACTCCGTCAGCGGCAGGACCGGCAGGATCGGGAACTGCCAATCCGCCGCGAGCGCCGGGTCCGCCGCCTGTGCGCCTATCACGGCGACCAGCCAGAGCGCTCCGATCCAGTGCAGGTGCCGCGCTGCCCCGACGCGCATGGCGACCGCGATGATGAGATAGAAGCTGAGCTCGAAGGGCAGTGTCCATTCCGTGCCCAGCAGATAGCGCCACGGGCCACCGGGAACCAAGGCGAAGGCCCGGACGTCTGGGCTCACCCTTACCCCGTCCACCAAAGGCAGGAAATTTACCGCTGACGCGACCAACCAGTAGGTCGGGTAGATCCTGATGACGCGGTGCGCGAGGAAGCGCGCCACGCCCGCCCGGTCTGCGATCAACGCCATCAGCGCGCCGGAAATTACGAAGAACAGCACGACGCCAAGTCGACCGAATGACCAGCCGAACCAAAGCACGGCGCCCGCCGTCACATGACGTTCGGTGGCGAGAGTGTACGACAGGTGAAACAGCAAGACCGAAAGTGCCGCGACGGCACGAAGATATTGAATATACACGCCCCGATACCCGACCCTCAGAGGCGACACGACCGAACCTTAAAGCGTATGATTTCAACGGCTGTGCCGCTGACCAGAGTCGAGCGGCGACGCCGTTTGCCTTTGCTTCGCGCCGCCCTACCGTCCGGTCAGGATCCGCTCGACCAGCTGCTTCACCGAAGGGATGAAGCCGTTCGAGTAGAACGGGTCCGAGCCGAAGCGAAAGGCATTGTGGCCGCCGAACATCAGGTTGTTGTCGGCGGCCTCCTGCGTGTCGTTATGGCCGATCTCCTGCAACGTCTTCTGGATGCAGAACGACCGCGGGTCGGCCTTCTTGCCATTGGTGAAGCTCGGCTCGGCCTGGCTCCAATTGCTGAACCGGCACTGGCTGAGGCAGCCCATGCAGGCGACCTGATCGGCCTGGATCTCCGCCGCCTTCTCCGGCGTCACGAACACCAGCGTGGTGTCCGGCGTGCGCAGGGCCTCGGTGAAGCCTTGCTGCAGCCAGGACCGCGCATGGCCGAAATCCGCCGGGGCGAGATACACCACCCGGCCGCGCGGGCCGACGCCGAACTCGACCACGTGCTCGCCGACCGGTTCGGTGGTGTAGGCGACCTGCCGATCGCTGCGGCCGCGCAGCTCCTGCATGAAGCTGTTGTTGACGGCGCTTGAATAAAAGCCGGTCGGGCTGAAGTGGTTCAGGAAAACGTCGCCTTCCTTGAGGTGCAGCAGCCGCTGCTTCCATTCCTCGCCGATCGGGCTCTCCGTCGTCAGCAGCGGGCGGGTGCCGAACTGGAAGGCGATCGGCCCGAGCTCTGGATTGTCGATCCAGTCCTGCCACTCGTCGAGCCACCAGACGCCGCCGGCCATGATGATCGGCGTGTCGCCAAGGCCGAAGGTCCGCATCTGCTGGCGCAGCGCGAGGACGCGGTCGAAGGGCGGCTCCGGCTTGCCAGGGTCCTCGCTGTTGGACAGGCCGTTATGGCCGCCGGCGAGCCAAGGATCCTCATAGACGACGCCGCCGAGCAGGTTCGCCGCCTTGTGGTAGGCGCGTTTCCACAGAGCGGAAAACGCGCGGGCCGAGGACACGATCGGGTAGTAGTGCACGCCGAAGCGCGAGGCGATTTCGGACAACCGATACGGCATGCCGGCGCCGCAAGTCAGCCCGTTGATCAAGCCCCGCGCGCCCTCGAGCACGCCGGTGATGACCCGCTCGGCGCCGCCCATCTCCCACAGGATGTTGGCATGCACGCGCCCGCGGCCGTTCGACAGTTCGTGCGCCTGCTTGGCCTGGGTGATGCCGCCCTCGATCGCGTAGGCGACAAGCTCCTCGTGGCGCTCGCGCCTGGTGCGGCCATGATAGACCTGCGGCTGGACCGAGCCGTCCGGCAGGTAGCTATCGGCATTGACCGCGCTGAACGTGCCGGCCCCGCCGGCGGCGGCCCAATGACCCGAGGACACCCCGTTGGAGACGGCGACGCCCTTGCCGCCCTCGATGATAGGCAGGATTTCCGCGCCGCCCATGCGGATCGCGTTGATCGTCTTCATCAGCCTGCCCCGATTGCAACACTACGACACATCACGAGAATGTAATGGCTACGGGCGGCGCACCCAACAAGATGCGGCCGCCGTTTCCGTCGTTTGATAGGGCCTACTCGGCTGCTTCGTCACGCGAGTTTCTGCCGCCGCCCTTCGGCCCGACGCGCTCAGAGATGTCCTCGCCAGTCGCCTGGTCGACGACGCGCATCGACAGCTTGACCTTGCCGCGGTCGTCAAAGCCCATCACCTTCACCCGCACCGCATCGCCGACCGCGACCACGTCCGTCGTCTTGGCGACCCGGCCCGAGGTCAGCTCGCTGATGTGCACCAGCCCGTCGCGCGAGCCGAGGAAGTTGACGAAGGCGCCGAAATCGGCGGTCTTCACCACCTTGCCGGGGTAGATCACGCCGACCTCCGGCTCGGCGACGATGCCGCGTATGCGGTCGAGCGCCTTCTGCGTCGCCTCCTCGCTGGTCGAGGCGATCTTAATCGTGCCGTCATCCTCGATGTCCACCTTGGCGCCAGAATACTCGACGATCTCGCGTATCACCTTGCCGCCGGTGCCGATCACCTCGCGTATCTTCTCCTTCGGCACGTTGATCACCGTGATGCGCGGCGCCGTCGCCGCCACCCCGCCGCGGGCGCCGGTCAGCGCGCGGGCCATCTCGCCCAGGATGTGCAGCCGCCCCTCGCGCGCCTGGTCGAGCGCGACCCGCATGATCTCGGCGGTGATCGAGGTGATCTTGATGTCCATCTGCAGGGCGGTGATGCCGGTCGCCGTGCCGGCCACCTTGAAGTCCATGTCGCCGAGATGGTCCTCGTCGCCGAGGATGTCGGACAGCACGGCGTGGGCGTGGTCCTCCTTGATCAGCCCCATCGCGATGCCGGCAACCGGGCGCTCCATCGGCGCGCCAGCATCCATCAAGGCGAGCGAGCAGCCGCACACGGTCGCCATCGACGACGAGCCGTTGCTCTCCAGTATCTCGGAGACCAGCCGCACCGTATAGGGGAACTTGTCCTTGCCCGGCAGCAACGGCCGCAGCGCCCGCCAGGCGAGCTTGCCATGGCCGATCTCGCGGCGGCCCGGGCTGCCCATCCGCCCCGCCTCGCCCACCGAGAACGGCGGGAAGTTGTAATGCAGCATGAACGCGGCGCGGCTCTCGCCTTCCAGGCTGTCGATCATCTGCTCGTCCTGGCCGGTGCCGAGCGTCGCAACGCACAGCGCCTGCGTCTCGCCGCGGGTGAACAGGGCGGAGCCGTGCGCGCGCGGTAGCACGCCGACCTCGGCGACGATCGGCCGCACCGTCTTGGTATCGCGCCCGTCGATGCGCAGCCCGGTGTTGAGGATGGCGTTGCGGACGATGTCGGCCTCGAGCGCCTTGAACAGCGGCTTCGCATGCTCGGCCGAGTGGCCCTCCTCGACCAGCGTCACGGTCGCCGCCTTCTTGGCCGCGCCGACGCGCTCGTAGCGGACCTGCTTCACGCGCTCCTGATAGGCCTCGGCGATCGGCCCGCGCGCGATCTCGTCGACGCGCGCCTTGAGCGCGGCCGCCTCGGCGGAGGGCTCGGCCAGCGTCCACGGCTCCTTGGCGGCGTGCTCGGCGAGCGCGATGATCGCCTGGATCACCGGCTGGAACCGGTCATGCCCGAAGGTGACGGCGCCCAGCATCGTCGCCTCGTCGAGCTCGTGCGCCTCGCTCTCCACCATCAGCACGCCATCGGCCGTCCCGGCGACGACCAGGTCGAGCGCCGCACCCTTCATCTGGTCGACGGTCGGGTTCAGCACGTAGGCGCCATCCACGTAGCCGACCCGGGAAGCGGCGACGGGCCCGAAAAACGGAATGCCTGACAAGGTGAGCGCCGCCGAGCAGCCGATCAGCGCGACGACGTCCGGATCATTCTCCATGTCGTGGCTGAGCACGGTCGCGACGACCTGCACCTCGTGGCGGAAACCTTCGGGGAACAGCGGGCGGATCGGCCGGTCGATCAGCCGGCTGACCAGCACCTCCTTCTCCGAAGGCCGGCCCTCGCGCTTGAAGAACCCGCCAGGTATCTTGCCGGCGGCGTAGGTCTTCTCCTGATAGTTGACGGTGAGCGGGAAAAAGTCCTGCCCCGGCTTCACGCTGCGCACGCCGACCGCCGTGCACAGCACGATCGTCTCGCCGTAGCTGACCAGCACGGCACCGTCGGCCTGGCGCGCCATCTTGCCGGTCTCGAGAACCAGGCGGCGGCCGCCCCAGTCGAGCTCCTTGCGGAAATAGTTGAACATCCATCAATCCTCATCAAACGTGAGGCGGAAGACGGCGTCTCGGACTGCATGAACGCGATCGTCCATGTGGCCTGAAACGCCGGGTCTCGCCTCGCTGATCCCCCCATGGGATCATTAACTAAAGGGATCCAAGGGTCGACTGACCCTTGGTGGGTCCAGGGCAAAGCCCTGGCCTTGCTTCCCTTAGCGGCGCAGCCCAAGCCGACCGATCAGCGCCGTATACCGCCCCTGGTCCTTGCCCTTGAGATAATCGAGCAGGCGCCGGCGGCGGCCGACCATCATCAACAGGCCGCGGCGCGAGTGGAAATCCTTGGCATGCGTCTTGAGGTGCTCGGTCAGGTTGCCGATCCGCTCGGAGAGCAGCGCCACCTGGACCTCGGGGCTGCCGGTATCGGTGGCGGCCGTGGCATAGTCGGAAATCAGCGTCGTGCGACGCTCCGCGGTAATCGACATCGTGTCACTCCAGGACAGGGGTTCTACAAGATGCGCTCCGACCTGATGACGCCGCCCTCAAGGCGGCACAGGCCGATCACGCGTTCCCCCGCCATGGCACGAACGACCCCGACAGGATCGGCGGCCCGGGGATTGTAGCCGGCCAACGCGGTCAGGTTCAGAGCCTGGCCGTGTGACAGCTGCAAGGCCTCCAGATCCGTCAAGGCCAGAGCCGGGATGTCGGCCAGCGCGGTCGAGACAGGAAGCAGGAGGTCCGGGGAAGTCGGCGCGGTATCCTCCCCGCGCGCCAGCTTGTCCAGTGAAATCGCCTGCGCCTCGTAAAACGGCCCGACGCGCAGCCGGCGCAGCGCCGCGATGTGCCCGAGCCCGCCGCAGGCCAGCGCCAGGTCGCGCGCCAGGCTGCGCATGTAGACGCCCTTGCCGGACTGCACCTCGAACACCGCATGATCGGCGTCGGTTCGCTCGACCATCTCGAACCGGTCAACCCGCGCCGCACGCGGCGGCAGCACCGGCGCCCGCCCGTCGCGCGCCATGTCATACGACCGCTCGCCCTTGACCTTCAGGGCGGAGAATACCGGCGGCACCTGCATGATGTCGCCGGTCAGCGCCGGCAACGCCGCCAGTAGCGCCGCGTCCGTCGGCCGCACGACGGAGCTGCCGGTGACCGCGCCATCCGCATCGTCGCTGTCCCTGCTCTCCCCGAGACGGAGGGTGAACCGATAGACCTTGGTGCCGTCCATCACATACGGCACCGTCTTGGTCGCCGCGCCGAAGGCGACCGGCAGCACGCCGGTCGCCAGAGGATCCAGCGTGCCGCCATGCCCGGCCTTCTCAGCGTCAAAGGCGCGCCGGACCCGGTTGACTACGGTCGTGCTGGTCAGACCGCCAGGCTTGTCGATGATCAGCCAGCCGTCGAGCGGGCGGCCCTTCTTGCGGCGCATTTTTGGGTCCAGAGAAGGGAAGGCCAGAGGCTTTGCTGCTTCTTATGAGAACAAAAGTTTTTGCTTCTTTTTTCAAAAAGAAGCGCTTCCTTCCTGACTTACTGCGGCGTGTAGACCAGCAGCCGCAGCGTACCCGGAACGAAGGTGAAGCGCGGCCGGGCACCCGGGGTTTTTGGCGGTTGCAGCCCGGCGACCGTCGCGGTCGCGAGGAAAACGCGGCCGGTAGCGGGATCGACCGCCATCGTCCGCGCGCCAGGCACCGTCGGCATCGTAGCGAGCGCCCGCACGCCGTCTGCGGTTTCAGCGACCATGCCGAGGGTTCCGTCGCCGTCGCTGCTCAGGGCGAGGTGGCGTGACGGGTCGAACGCGGCCGAGTCGGTGCCCTTGCCGATGGGCAGCAGTGCCGCTTGCCGACCATCGCCGGTGTCGAGCACCGCCATCTGGCCGGCCGGACAGGAGACGAACAGGCGGGCCGAGGCGGCATCGAGGGCGACGCCGTGCGGGTCGTGGCAGCCGGACAGAGGCCAGCGCCGCAACACGCGGCGCGCGTTGGTGGCCCCCCCGGGGCCCGCGGCGCGGGGCGCCCCCCCCGCGCCCCACGTGCCCCCTCCGGCCACCGCCACCCCCTCGGGCGAACCGCCGAGCGCCAGCGTCGCGACGAGCGTATCGGTGCGCGGATCGATGAACCCGGCCGCCGCGGCGTCGCCGCCGAGCACGACGACCTGGCGACTGGCGTCGTCGTAGATCATGCCGTCCGCATCGCCGACCGCCTTGATCGTGGCGAGCGGCGCGAACGTCTTCGCGTCGTAGTCGATCACCGTGCCGGTCTTGCCGCTATCGGCGAACACCCGGCCGAGTGCCGGAACCGCAGCGGTGCCGTGCGCGCCGTCCAGCCCTCCAAGCTGCCCGACGACCGTCAGGCTGGCGGCGCTGATCACGGTCACGGCGTCGCCATGCGCGACATAGAGGCGCTGCGTCGCACCGTCGAAGACGACGTAATCCCAGCGGTCAGGGGCGCCGAGCGGCACGCTGGCGGTAAGCCGGTAGGCCGGCTCGGCCTCGGCTCGCGCGGCGGCGGTTAAGGCAAGGAACAGCGCGGCGCCGCAAAGGCACGCGACGAAACGATTGAACAGACCAGCCTCCTGATCTCTGAAGCGCACTACTCGTCGCCGCCCAGATCGCGCGCGACTTCCGGCCGGTGAAGCAACTGCTCGATGTGCATTGCGTAGTCGAGCGCCGTGTCAGGCTGGAAGGTGACGTCCGGCGCGACGCGCAGGCGGCGCGTCTCGTGCGCCAGTTGCGAGCGGATGAACGGCGCGGCGCGCTTCAGCGCCGGCAGCAGCGCCGCGACATCGGAGCGGCCGAGCCGGGCGATGAAGGCGGTGGCGTGCTTGAGATCCGGACTGATGCGCACCTCGGTCACCGTCACGTGGACGCCGGCGAGCTCCGGGTCGCGGAACTCGGCGCGGGTGAACACCCCGGCGAGCACGTGGCGGATCTCCTCGGCAACGCGAAGCTGGCGCTGCGACGGCGGCTTGGCCGCCGCGGCGCCGTCGGGCTTGCCGCCTCTGGTCAAGCCGGAACCAGCTCCGGTTCGTAGCACTCGACGACGTCGCCCTCCTTGAGATCCTGGAAACCGGCGAAGGACAGTCCGCACTCGTAGCCGCGCGCGACCTCCCGCACGTCGTCCTTGAAGCGCTTGAGCTGCGACAGCTCGCCCTGATGGATCACCACGTTGTCGCGCAGCAGCCGCACCCCGCAGCCGCGCTTCACCAGCCCCTCGGTGATCATGCAGCCGGCGACGCGACCGGACTTGGTGATGTCGAACACCTTGCGGATTTCGGCGTAGCCGAGGAACTTCTCGCGGTATTTCGGCGCAATCTTGCCCTTGACCAGGGCTTCGATGTCGTCCGCCACCTGATAGATGATCGAATAGTAGCGGATCTCGACGCCGTCGCGGGTCGCCAGTTCGCGCGCCTGGCTGGTGGCGCGCACGTTGAAGGCGACCAGCATGCCGCTCGAGGCCTTGGCGAGCTGCACGTCGCTCTCGGTGATCTGGCCGACGCCAGACATCAGCACTCGAACGCCGACCTCCTCATGCGCAAGCTTCTGCACCGTCGCGGTAATCGCCTCGGCCGAGCCCTGCACGTCGGCCTTGATCAGCACGGCGACCTCCTTCTGCGCGCCGGCGGCGAAGCGGGCGAGCATCTGGTCGAGCGTGCCGCGCGCCGCGGTCGCCGAGGTCGCCGCCTTGTCGCGCAGCTTGCGCTGGCGGAACTCGCTGATCTCGCGGGCGCGCGCCTCGTTCTCGACGACGACGAACGGCTCGCCGGCGCCTGGCACGCTCGCGAGGCCCAGTATCTCCACCGGAACCGACGGCGCGGCGAGCTTGATCGCCTGGCCCTTGTCGTCGAGCATGGCGCGAACGCGGCCCCACTCGGCACCGGCGACGACGATGTCGCCCTGCTTGAGCGAGCCCTTCTGCACCAGCACGGTGGCGACCGGGCCGCGGCCGCGATCAAGCCGGCTCTCGATCACCGAGCCTTCCGCGTTGCGCTCAGGGTTCGCGCGCAGGTCGAGTATCTCGGCCTGCAGCATGATCGCCTCCTCGAGCTTGTCGAGGCCGGTGCGCTTGGTCGCCGAAACTTCGACGTCCTGCGTCTCGCCGCCCATCTCCTCGACGACGATGTCGTGCTGCAGCAGCTCCTGACGCACCTTGTTGGGGTTGGCGTCCGGCCGGTCCGACTTGTTGATCGCGACGATCATCGGCGCGCCGGCGGCCTTCGCGTGCTGGATCGCCTCGATCGTCTGCGGCATCACGCCGTCATCGGCGGCCACCACCAGGATCACGATGTCGGTCACCGAGGCGCCGCGGGCGCGCATCGAGGTGAACGCCTCGTGGCCGGGCGTGTCGATGAAGGTGATGCGGTTGCCGCTCGCGGTCTGCACCTGATAGGCGCCGATATGCTGGGTGATGCCGCCAGCCTCGCCGCCCGCCACGTCGGACGCGCGCAGCGCGTCGAGCAGCGAGGTCTTGCCGTGGTCGACGTGGCCCATGACCGTCACCACCGGCGGCCGGGTCACAAGGTCGGTGTCGATGTCGGTCGAACCCTCGATGCCGATCTCGACGTCGTTCTCCGAGACGCGTCGCGCCCGGTGGCCGAACTCCTGGATCACCAGCTCGGCGGTGTCGGCGTCGAGCGCCTGGGTGATGGTCGCCATCACGCCCATCTTCATCAGCGCCTTGATCACCTCGGGCGCCCGCGCCGCCATGCGGTTCGCCAGCTCCTGCACGGTGATCGCATCCGGCAGGATCACGTCGCGGACGACGCGCACCTGGTCGGCCCTGAGGCGCTCGAGCTCGGTCTGCCGGCGCTCGCGCTCACGCGCCCGACGCACCGAGGCCATCGAGCGCGACTTGTCGTCGTCACCCTCGATCGCCGCCTGCACGTCGATGCGGCCGGCGCGACGCTGCTCGCCCAGCACCTTCTTGACCGGCGGCGCCACCGCCTTGCGGGCGGTGATCGGCGAGCCGGGCCGGCGTGGCACGGCGCGTTCGTCGTCCTCGGGGCGGCCGGTGCGCAGCCG
>CAXTSD010000054.1:0-10521 GCA_964246775.1 uncultured Acetobacteraceae bacterium
GTGGCAATGACGGCGCCTGCGCGCACGATCACGGCGCCGACCGGCACCTCGCCGCGTTCGCCCGCCGCCTGCGCCTCACGCAACGCCCGCTCCATCCGCCTACCTTTTCCTGCCCACGTGGGTTAGCCCACCCCGATGCAGCAACGCCGCCGCCCGATCATCGGCATCACGCTCGATAGCGAGCCGCCGGGGCAGTATTCCAGGTTTCCCTGGTATGCCCTGCGCGCCAACTATGCCGAGGCCGTGGCCGCCGCCGGCGGCCTGCCGCTCGCGTTGCCGCATCACGCGGCACTCGCCGGCGCGACGCTCGACGCCATCGACGCGCTGATCGTCACCGGCGGCGCCTTTGACGTTGATCCGGCGCTCTACGGCGAGGGTGAGCGCCACCCTAGCGTCAGCCTGAAGGCGGCGCGCACCGCGTCGGAACTGGCGTTGCTGCGTGGCGCGCTCGACCGCGACATGCCGGTGCTCGGCATCTGCGGCGGCGAGCAGTTGCTGGCGGTCGCACTCGGCGGCACGCTGATCCAGCACATTCCGGACAGCGTCGTGGACGCGCTGGCGCACGAGCAGCCGAACCCGCGCGACGAGGCGGGGCACCCTGTCGCGCTGACCGCGGGCAGCCGGCTCGCCGCCATCGTCGGGAGCGTTGGCATGGCGGTGAACTCCTCGCACCACCAGGCGGTGCGCGATCCCGGCCCCGACGCGGCGGTCAACGCGGTGGCGCCGGACGGCGTGATCGAGGGCATCGAGGACCCGCGCCGCCGGTTCTGCCTCGGCGTGCAGTGGCATCCCGAGTTCCTGATCGATCCCGGCGACGCCCGGCTGTTCGCCGCCCTGATCGACGCCGCGCGCCGATGAGCGACGACGATCGACGCCGCGCGCCGATGAGCGGCGACGACGCGGCACGCGGCGAGCGCATCGCCAAGTATCTCGCCCGCGCCGGCGTCGCCAGCCGGCGCGACGTCGAGCGGATGATCACCGAGGGCCGCGTCCGCCTAAACGACCGGCGCGTCGAGCACCCCGCCACCTTCGTGACCGACGCCGACACGGTCGCCGTCGACGGCGCGACCGTCGCGGCGGCGGGTCGCACCCGGCTGTTCCGCTACCACAAGCCGGACGGGCTGGTGACCACGCACAAGGACCCGGAGGGCCGGCCCACCGTGTTCGACAGGATGCCGCCCGGGCTGCCGCGCGTCGTCAGCGTCGGGCGGCTCGATCTCAACTCCGAGGGCCTGCTGCTGCTGACCAACGACGGCGGGCTGGCGCGCCGGCTCGAGTTGCCGTCGAACGGCTGGATACGCCGTTACCGGGTGCGCGTGCACGGCATGGTGGACGAGGCGGAGCTGGCCCGGCTCGCCGGGGGCGTGACGATCGGCGGGGTGACGTATGGTTCGATCGAGGCCGGGCTCGACAGCTTCAAGGGCGCCAATGCCTGGCTCACCGTCGGGCTGCGCGAGGGCCGCAACCGCGAGATCCGCCGCGTCATGCAGCATCTCGGGTTGCACGTCACCCGGCTGCTGCGCACCACCTACGGCCCGTTCCAGCTCGGCAACCTGACCCGCGGCAGCATCGAGGAGGTGCCGCCGAAGGTGCTGCGCGAGCAGGTCGGCAAACCGGGCTGAGGTCGTGCGCATCATCGCCGGCCGCCTGAAGGGCCGCGCGCTTGCCGCGCCGCCGGGCTGGCGGACCCGCCCGACCGCGGACCGCGTCCGCCAAGCGCTGTTCGACATGCTGATGCACGCGCCCTGGGCCGGCCGCGCCTTGCTCGACGGCGCCCACGTGCTCGACGCTTTCGCCGGCACCGGCGCGCTTGGCCTCGAGGCGCTCTCCCGCGGCGCCGCCCATGCGACGTTCCTGGAGCGCGATGCCGCCGCCCTCTTCGCCTTGCGCCGCAACATCGCCGCCTGCCGCGCCGAAACCCAGGCGACCAGCCTGCTGGCCGACGCGCGACGGCCGCCATTGGGCAAGCCGTGCCAGCTCGTCTTTCTCGACCCGCCGTACGGCCAGGGCCTGGTCAGCGAGGCGGTCGCCGCACTCGGCGCGGCGGGATGGCTTGCGCCCGGCGCCGTGCTGGTCGCCGAGACCGCTCAGGACGAGACGTTGACGCTCGACGCCACCGCTCTCGCCGAGCGAACGCATGGGGCGGCGAAGCTGAGCGTGTGGCAGCGGCCGCGATGACCGGTCTCGTGTGGCTCGCGACACCTAGTGGTCCGATCCCGACGCTTGATGTTCAAGCGTCGGGTGAATCGGCCCACAAAAACAGCACTGGTTCAGGGCGCCAACTGCCCGACGGCGTCGCGGGCAGACGCGAGGGCCTTGGCCTTGTTGGCGTCGCCTGCGGCCAAGCCCTCGGCCAGGATGAACTCCGGGTCGCTGATGCCCATGAAGCCCATGGTGACGCGGATCAGGCTTTCCGCGTGCTCGGCCGAGACCGTCGCCGTGTCCGGCCCGTAGAAGCCGCCTCGGGCGATCGCCACGATGACCCGCTTGCCCGACGCCAGGCCTTCGGGGCCGTTGGCGCCATAGCGGAACGTCTTGCCCGGTATCACGAGGCGGTCGAACCAGGCCTTGAGCTGGGTGGGGACGGTGAAGTTGTACATCGGAACGCCAAGCACCACCGTGTCGGCGGCCAGGAACTCCTCCAGCATGCGGTCGCTGTCGTCGCGTATCGCCTGCGCCGCCGCGTCGAGCGGGCCGGCGGCGGCCGCGGCAGGGTGGGCGCTTGGCAGGCTGGCCATGGTCAGATGCGGCAGGTTCTGGGCGACCAGATCGCGGTACGTCACGTCGGCGTCGGCGCCTGCGGTCAGGCGCTTCACGATCAGGGCGGTCATCTCGCGCGACACCGAGCCGCCGCCGAGAATGCTGGTGTCGATGTGGAGTATTTTCATGCTCGGCTTCCAATCCTCTTGAAGTGCTGTCTGCTACCGGTCGGGCGGCTCGAGGCGCGAGGTCCGACGCAAGCTCTGCTATGCCGACGCGCTGGAAACCTGCCCGCGTCGCGCCAGGAACGCGGCAACCTGCTCGCGACGCAGATAGGCGAGAAACGCGTTCAGGACGACCAGCACGACGGCCGGGGCGGGGTTGGTGTGCAGGACGGCGAGGTGGGTGATGGTCGCGCAGGCCATCGTGAAGCCAAGCCAGAGTGCCGCCGGTCCGGCGAAACCCGGCACCAGCAGACCGATGGCGCCGACGACCTCGACGAGGCCGGTCGCGATCCGGAACCACTGGCCGAGGCCAATCGCATCAAACAGTTGCACCATCATCGGAACGCCCGCGAGCTTGGCGGCGCCGGCGGCCAGGAAGGCCAGGGCGAGAATGATCTGCAATGCCAGGGCGCCGTAGGTGCGGGCGCGGCCTGGGCTGGCGAGTGTCGTGGCGTGTTGCATGAGAGTGCTCCCGTTCGTTGACGCGCCAAACATCGGAGTAGCTCAACCAACACGGAAGCCTATATAAAACGATACGAACTATCTGACGGATTGATGGATGTTGGACGGCTTGTCGCTGGACCAGCTGCGCACATTCATTGCGGCGGCTGACGAGGGCAGCTTCTCCGCCGCCGGGCGCAAGCTTCGCCGCGCGCAATCAATGGTCAGCCAAGCCCTTGCCAGCCTGGAGGCGCATACGGGCGTGACCTTGTTCGACCGGTCAAGCCGCTACCCCGTGCTCACCGAGGCCGGGCGCGCGCTGTTGAGCGACGCTCGGGCCGCGGTGGGCAGCGTCGATCGGTTCAAGGCGCGGGCCAAGGGTCTGGCGGGCGGCCTCGAGGCGGAGCTGAGCGTCGTGATCGACGTGCTGTTCCCGATCGAGGTGGTCACTGTCGCGGTGACGGCGTTCCACGCGGCGTTTCCGAACGTGCCGCTGCGCCTCACCGTGGAGGCCTTGGGAGCCGTGATCGCCCCGGTGCTCGACGGGCGCTGCGCCTTCGGCGTCGCCGGTTCGCTGCCGATCTTGCCGCCGAGCCTGACCAGGGAGACGCTGCGCCAGGTGCGCATGGGCTTCGTCGCCTCGCCCGATCACCCGCTTGCCGGCCATGGCGGCCCGATCCCGAAGGACGTGCTGGCCGAGCATGTTCAGCTGGTGCTCACCGACCGCTCGACGCTGTCCAGGGATCGTGAGTTCGGCGTGTTGTCCGCCAGGACCTGGCGTCTCGCGGATCTCGGCGCCAAGCACGCCTTCCTGCGTTCCGGCCTGGGGTGGGGCGGCATGCCGCTCGACCTGGTCGCGGCAGACCTCGCGTCGGGAGCGCTGGTGGCGCTGTCGATCGCCGATGAACCGAGCAGCAGCCGCGCCCTGCCGATGTCGGCGGTATACTTGGCCGGCTCACCGCCGGGACCGGCTGGCCGATGGCTTGTCGACCAGCTGGCGGACAAGGCCGCGGCTTGATCGCGCCGGGCTGAGGTCAGGCCGCCGTCGCGGCTGGTGGACGGCAACCTACAACGATAATATGTGTTTCTCGGAAACCGCGATCCATGATCGTGTGTTGTGTCGCCAGCAATCCAAGACGCGAAACATCATCATCAATGAGTGTTCCGGCATGAGTGTTCCGGCTTCAGCGCCCAGTATCCCGGTCATCGACCTGTCCGAGCTCGAGTCTCCGGGCGGCGCCGCGGCGCTGCGGTCGGCGGCGCGAGAGACCGGATTTTTCCAGCTTGTCGGTCATGGTGTCGACCCCGCGCTCGACCGCGCGCTGCTCGCCGAGGCGCGCCGCTTCTTCGCTCTGCCGGATGCCGACAAGCAGGCGATCGCGATGGTCCGCTCGCCGCAGTTTCGCGGCTACACCGGGGCTGGCGGCGAGCGCACGCGCGGCGAGCCGGACTGGCGCGAGCAGATCGACATCGGCGTCGACCGCGAGCCGATGCGGAGCGTGGACGGGCTGCCCGCCTGGACCCGTCTGATCGGCCCCAACCAGTGGCCGGCGGCGTTGCCGACGCTGCGTCCCGCCGTCGACGGCTGGCAGACCGCGATACGGGCGCTGCTGGGCCGCCTGCTGTCCGCCTTCGCCGTCGCCCTCGGCCAGCCCGGCGACGCTTTCGCCGGCATCTCCGGCGCCGGTTCGCATGAGCTGCTCAAGCTGATCCGCTATCCCGGACGAAGCGGTTCGACATCCGGCCAGGGCGTCGGCCCGCACAAGGACGGCGGTCTGCTCTCGCTCATCCTGCAGGGCGAAACCGGCGGCCTCGAGGTCGAGGCGGATGGGCGTTGGCTCGCGGCCGAACCGATGGAAGGCGCTTACGTGGTCAATATCGGCGAACTGCTCGAACTCGCCTCCGACGGCTATCTCAAGGCGACCGTGCACCGGGTGGTCAGCCCTCCGGCGGGCACCGACCGTCTCTCGGCGGCGTTCTTTCTGGGCGCCCGTCTCGACGCCACCATTTCGTCCCTCGCGCTGCCAGCCGATCTCGCCGCACAGTCGGGGCACGTCGAGCGCGACCTGCTGAACCCGATGTTCCGCGACATCGGCCGCAATACGCTCAAGAGCCGTCTGCGCTCGCATCCCGACGTCGCCGCCGCGCACCACGCCGACCTGCTCGGCCAAGCCGCCGAGCCTTAACCGGAGCTCCCCCATGCCCGACCTGCCGCTGTTTCCCGACGCCGACGCAACAGAGCGCGCCGCCTGGCGCCCCGAGACGCTGGCCCTGCATGGCGGCACCTGGCGCGCCGACCCGGCGACCGGGGCCGTCGCCGTGCCGATCTATCAGACCACGTCCTACCAGTTCCGCGACACCGGCCATGCGGCGCGGCTGTTCGCGCTCGAGGAACCCGGCAACATCTATACGCGGGTGATGAACCCGACCCACGACGTCTTCGAGCAGCGGCTCGCGGCGCTCGAGGGTGGGGCGGCGTCCGTGGTGGTCGCCTCCGGTCAGGCGGCCTCGGCGTTCGCGCTGCTGAACCTCGCGCAAGCCGGCGACAACGTGGTCAGCTCGACCGACCTCTACGGCGGCACCTGGGCGCTGTTCGCCAACACCATCAGGCGGATGGGGATCGAGGTGCGGTTCGTCGACCCCGCCGAGCCCGACGCGTTCGCCCGCGCCTCCGACGAGCGCACCCGGGCCTGGTACGCGGAGACGCTGCCGAACCCGAAGCTCGAGGTCTTCCCGCTCCGCGAGGTCGCAGAGATCGGACGACGGCTCGGCATGCCGCTGATCGTCGACAACACCGCAGCCCCCATCATCGCCCGGCCGCTCGACCACGGCGCCGCGGTGGTCGTGTATTCGACCACCAAGTTCATCGGCGGCCACGGCACGACGATCGGCGGCGTCATCATCGATGGCGGCAATTTCCCCTGGGAGCGGCACGCCGCGCGGTTTCCGCTGCTGTCCGAGCCGGACGCCGCCTATCACGGCACGAACTGGATCGACGCGGCCAAGCCGCTCGGCCCGATCGCCTACGCGCTGCGCGCCCGCGTCGTCCTGCTGCGCGACCTCGGCGCCTCGGCGTCGCCGCTGTCGACGTTCCAGTTGATCCAGGGCCTGGAGACGCTGCCGCTGCGCATGCGCCAGCACTGCGGCAACGCCGAGGCCGCTGCGCGCTTCCTGGCCGGGCACGACAAGGTCGCGCGGGTGATCTATCCGGGCCTGCAATCGGGCGAACCGCGCCGCCGCGCCGAGGCGGTGCTGCGCGGCGGCTGGGGCGCGCTGCTCGGTTTCGAGCTCAAGGGCGGCCTGGCCGCCGGGCGGCGCTTCATCGAGAGCCTCCGCATGTTCTACCACGTCGCCAATATCGGCGACGCGCGCAGCCTCGCCATCCACCCGGCCACCACGACGCACTCGCAGCTCACCGAGATCGAGCAGTCCGCAACCGGGGTGACCGAGGGTTACATCCGCCTCTCGATCGGCATCGAGCACCCCGACGACATCCTGGCCGACCTCGGCCGCGCGCTGGAGGCGGCCTGATGGTGGCGTGACCAGCTGCCGACGGTGGCGACAGCCATGATTCTACGTCTGGCAGGCGATGTTTTACATTTACACACTCAATGCAGCGTGCAATAAAATAAAGAACGCCGACGCATGGTATTTTCTGGCCATGACTGGCGCGGTGCAGCGGGAGAGTGCGGATGGCATCGCTGGTCGGCGTCTCAGGCAGCACCCGGCGCCCCTCGCGCACCGCGGCGCTGGTGCGGGCGATCGTCGACGCCATAGCGGACCGCCTCGACCTCGAGCCCCGCCTGGTCGAGATGGCCGACGCGGCCCGGGTCGTGCTGCCGACCCTGACCCGCGCCGAGGCGGGCGCCTCGGCCGAAGCCGTGCTGCGCCTGGTCGAGACGGCCGACATCCTGGTCGTCGGCACGCCGGTCTACCGGGCGTCGTACACCGGCGCGCTGAAACACCTGTTCGACCTGGTCCATCACGACGCGCTGGCCGGCAAGCCGGTCGTGCTGGCCGCGACCGGCGGCAGCGCGATGCATGGCCTGGTTACCGAGCACCAGCTGCGTCCGCTGATGGGCTTCTTCGGCGCGCTGAGCCTGCCGACCGCGATCTACGCGACCGAGGCCGATTTTTGCGACGGCGTGCCGAGCGCCGCGATCCTCGAGCGCATCGGCCGGGCTGCCCGCGAGACCGCCGAACTCGTGACCGTTGGGCCGCGGCTGTGTCCGGCGCCAATCCTGCTCGCTCGGGGCGCGCGACGTCTGGCCGTTCCGGCCGCCGTCTGAGCGCCCTCCCACCCAACTCAAGGAGATTCGTGATGGCCGACCGCGATCCGATCAAGTTCGCCTACTGGGTGCCGAACGTCTCCGGCGGCCTGGTCATCTCCAATATCGAGCAGCGCACCGATTGGTCGATCGACTACAACCGCACTTTGGCGCAGATCGCCGAGCGGAGCGGCTTTGACTACGCGCTCAGCCAGATACGCTTCACCGCCGGCTACGGCGCGGAATTCCAGCACGAATCGGTGTCGTTCAGCCACGCGCTGCTGGCCGCCACCACGACGCTGAAGGTGATTGCCGCCATCCTGCCCGGCCCGTGGGCGCCGGCGCTGGCCGCCAAGCAGATCGCGACCATCAGCCACCTCACCGAGGGGCGGGTCGCCGTCAACATCGTCTCCGGCTGGTTCCGCGGCGAGTTCGCCGCCATCGGCGAGCACTGGCTTGATCACGACGAGCGCTATCGCCGCTCCGAGGAGTTCATCCGCGCGTTGCGCGGCATCTGGACCGAGGACGATTTCACCTTCCGCGGCGACTTCTACCGGTTCTCCAACTACAGCCTGAAGCCGAAGCCGCTCGCGCCGCCGGAAGTGTTCCAGGGCGGCTCGTCGAACGCGGCGCGCACCATGGCGTCGCGGGTGTCCGACTGGTACTTCACCAACGGCAACACGCCCGAGGAGATCGGCAAGCAGGTCGCCGACATCCGCGCCAAGGCGGCGGGCAACCAGCGTCGCGTGCGGGTGGGCGTGAACGCCTTCGCGATCGCCCGCGACAGCGAGACCGCGGCGCGCGAGGTGCTGGCCGAGATCATCGACAAGGCCAATCCCGAGGCCGTCCATGCCTTCGGCCAGGAAGTGAAGAACGCCGGCGCCGCGTCTCCCGAGAAGGAGGGCAACTGGGCGAAATCGACGTTCAGCGACCTGGTCCAGTATAATGACGGTTTCCGCTCCAACCTGATCGGCACGCCAAGGCAGATCGCCGAGCGGATACTGGCGCTGAAGCGCGCCGGCGCGGACCTGATCCTGCTTGGTTTCCTGCACTTCCAGGAGGAGGTGGAGCATTTCGGCCGCGAGGTGATCCCGCTGGTGCGCGAGCTCGAGGCGGCCGACGCCTCGGCGCGCATCGCCGCCGAGTGACGTGATGGACGGCCTCGCGCTCACCGACATCCGGCCGGGCAAGGTTTGGCCCGGGAAGATGGGGCCCGAAGCGTCGTGCGACGAGGCGCTCGCGGTGTGCCGCGTGTCGCTGTCGTTCGGCGGCGTCGCGGCGCTGTCGGAGGTCGACCTCGCCGCCGCCTCGGGCGAGATCCTCGCGATCATCGGCCCGAACGGCGCCGGCAAGAGTTCGCTGCTGAACGTCGTCAGCGGCGTCTACCGACCGGATCGCGGCAGCGTCCGGCTTGGCGGGCGGGCGTTCCGCAGAGTGCCGACGGACCGCATCGCCGCCCTCGGCGTCGCGCGGACGTTCCAGAACCTCGCATTGTTCAAGGGCCTGACCGTGCGCCAGAACGTGCTGGTCGGCCGTGCCGCCGCGATCCGCTCGACGTTCATCGAGCAGATGCTGGGCTTCGGCCGCGCCCCGGCCGAGGAGCGTGAGGCGGCCGCGCGCGCCGGCGAGGCGCTGGCGCTGCTCGACCTGCTGGCGGTTGCCGAGCGGCCCGTGGCGAGCCTGTCATACGGGCTGCAGAAACGGGTGGAGCTGGCCCGCGCCCTGGCGGCGCGGCCGCGGCTGCTGCTGCTGGACGAACCGATGGCCGGGCTGGGGCCGGCGGACAAGCGGACGATGACCCGCTTCATCAGGGCGGCGCGCGACGAGTATGGCACCACGATCGTGCTGATCGAGCACGATATCGGCGTCGTCATGGGCCTGTCCGACCGCGTCGCCGTGCTCGACCACGGCCGCAAGATCGCCGACGGCACGCCGGCGCAGATCCGCGCCGACCCGGTGGTGATCGACGCCTATCTGGGCGTCGCGCACGAGCAGGCCGCCGATGGCTGATTTCGACGCCGGCTTCTTCGTCGAAGTGCTGGTCGGGGGGCTGCTGTCCGGCGTGATGTACAGCCTCGTCGCGATCGGCTTCGTGCTGATCTACAAGACGTCCGGCGTGCTCAATTTCGCCCAGGGCTCGATGCTGCTGTTCGCGGCGTTGACCTTCGTGAGCCTGGTCGAGCGCGGCACACCGTTCGCCGTGGCGTTGGCGGCGACATTCGCCGTCATGGCGCTGCTCGGCATCGCGGTGGAGCGGCTGGTGCTGCGGCCGCTGGTCAACAAGCCGCCGATCACCCTGTTCATGGCGACGCTCGGCCTGTCCTACGTCATCGAGGGCGCGGCGCAGCTGGTCTGGGGAACGCAGGTCCACGCGCTTGACCTCGGCATCGAGGACGTGCCTTACGAAATCCACGGTGTCCTGGTCTCGCAGTTCGACCTGTTCGCGGCCGCGGTCGCGGCGGCGATGGTGGGTCTGCTGGTCGCGTTCTTCCGCTACACGCGGGCGGGCCTCGCGTTCCGCGCCGTGGCCGACGATCAGTTCGCGGCCCTCGCGGTGGGGCTGCGGCTGCCAAGGACGTGGGCGATCGTGTGGACCGCCTCGGGCTTCGTGGCGCTCGTCGCGGGCCTGCTCTGGGGCGCGCGGCTCGGCGTGCAGTTCTCGTTGTCGCTGGTGGTGCTGAAAGCGCTGCCGGTGCTGGTGCTCGGCGGCTTTGATTCGATACCGGGCGCGATCGTCGGCGGCCTGCTGGTCGGCGCCACCGAGAAGCTGGCCGAGGTCTATCTCGGGCCGTTCGTCGGCGGCGGCATCGAGACCTGGTTCGCCTACGCGGCGGCACTCGCCTTTCTGCTGGTCCGGCCGGCCGGGCTGTTCGGCCAGAAGCTGGTGG
>CAXTSD010000055.1:0-10490 GCA_964246775.1 uncultured Acetobacteraceae bacterium
ATGGATTTTAAAGGCTCCGCCTTTAATGGAGTCCAGAGGCAAAGCCTCTGGCCTTTACTTGCCTTCTTGCTCGCCCCACCTTCACCCACCCAGCCGCGCCTTCACCAGCGCTCCTACCCGAGACATGTCGAGACTGGCGGCATATTTCGTCTTCAGCGCCGCCATCACCCGGCCCATGTCCTTGGAGTTCGTCGCGCCGGTGGCGGCGACCGCTTCGTCCACGGCGGCGACCATCGCGTCGTCGTCCAGTTGGCGTGGCAGGAAGTGCTCGATCACGGCGATCTCGGCGCGTTCCTTGTCGGCGAGTTCAGGCCGATGCCCTTGCACGTACAATTCTATCGAGTCGCGGCGCGACTTGACCATGTGGCGCAGCGCGGCGTGCAGCTCCTCGTCCGGCACGCGCTCGATGCCTTTCGGGCGGGCGGCGATGTCGGTGTCCTTCACCCGCGCGAGGATCATGCGCAGGGTGCTGGTCCGGGCGCTGTCGCCCGACTTCATCGCCGCCTTGAGGGCGTCGCCGATCTGTCCGCGCAAATCCATCGATGCAACTCCCCTACGCACGTCACGACGGCGTGCCGAGACAGCCAACATGGGCGTCAGATCGACCGCGACAAAGATGTGTGCAGGCAGTGCGGCGCCGACAGGGGTGCTGGGAAGTTTCTTCCGGGCGTCATGCCTGTTTTGTTGCTTTGGGAAACGCTTTCTCTTAGCCTGCCGCGATGACCCTGGACATCGATCACGTCATCGAGCGGCTTGGCGGCGCGGAGCGGGCGGCGGCGCTGGTCGGCGTCGGCACCGAGGCGATACGCAAATGGCGGCAGTCGCGTGCCATCCCGACCCGGCACTGGAGCGCGATCATCGCATCGACCGGGTTAAGCTTCGCCGATCTGCAAGGACTTGCCCTGCAAGGACTTGCCCTCCAAGGATTGGCCGAGCCCGGCGCGCCGACCGTCGATGCCGGGATGCCAGGCCAGCAGGGCGACGCGCCGCCCGACGGCGCCACCGCCGTGCTGGTGCTCGCCGACGGCACGCGGCTGTGGGGGCGCGGCTTCGGCGCGAACTCCACCGACGCCTCGCGGGTGGGCGAGCTCTGCTTCAACACCGGCATGACCGGCTACCAGGAGACGCTGACCGACCCGTCCTATGCGGCGCAGATCATCACCTTCACCTTCCCCCACATCGGCAACGTCGGCGCCAACGCCGAGGATCTGGAGGCCAATACCGTCGCGGCGCGCGGCCTGGTCACGAAACAGGATTTGACCGAGGCGTCGAACTGGCGCGCGAGCCAATCGCTCGACCGCTGGCTGCGGAGCCAGGACGTGACCGGGATCGCCGGCGTCGACACCCGGGCGCTGACGTTGCGCCTGCGCGATGTCGGGCCAATGACGGGGGTGCTCAGCTTCCCTGCCGACGGGCGGTTCGACCTGCCGGCGCTGGCGGCGGCGGCCCGCGACTGGCCGGGTCTCGCCGGCATGGACCTTGCGCGGCAGGTCTCCTGCACCCAGAGCTACGGCTGGACACAGACGGCGTGGACCTGGCCGGGCGGGTTCGGGCAGGCGCCGCCGGATGCCGCCCGCCGCCACGTCGTCGCCGTCGATTACGGCGCCAAGCGCAACATCCTGCGCTGTCTCGCCGCGACCGGCAGCCGCGTCACCGTGGTGCCGGCCGACACCAGCGGCACCGACATGCTCCGCCTCGCCCCGGACGGCGTGTTCCTCTCGAACGGCCCTGGCGACCCGGCGGCGACGGCGGCCTACGCGGTGCCGGCGATCCAGGCGGTGCTCGCGGCGGGCGTGCCGATCTTCGGCATCTGCCTCGGCCACCAGCTGCTCGCCTTGGCGCTCGGCGCTAGGACCTACAAGCTGCAGCAAGGACATCGCGGCCAGAACCAGCCGGTGCGCGAGCTCGCCACCGGCCGGGTCGAGATCACCAGCCAGAATCACGGCTTCGCCGTCGATGACGGCTCGCTGCCCGACGGCGTGCGGATCACCCACACCTCGCTGTTCGACGGCAGCAACGAGGGCATCGCCTGCGAGGCCAGGCGCGCGTTCAGCGTGCAGTATCACCCCGAGGCGACGCCCGGACCGTCCGACAGCCGCCACCTGTTCGAGCGTTTCGTCGCGCTGATGGACGGCTGAGCGATGGGCAAGCGCACCGATATCCGCTCGATCCTGATCATCGGCGCCGGTCCGATCGTCATCGGCCAGGCCTGCGAGTTCGACTATTCCGGCGCCCAGGCCTGCAAGGCCTTGCGCGAAGAAGGCTACCGGGTGGTGCTGGTGAACTCCAACCCGGCAACGATCATGACCGATCCGAACCTCGCCGACGCCACCTATATCGAGCCGATCACGACCGAGATGGTCGAGCGCATCATCGCCGGCGAGAAACCGGACGCGCTGCTGCCGACGATGGGCGGCCAGACCGCGCTCAACATCGCGATGAGGCTGGACGCGGCCGGCATCCTCGCCAGGCACGGCGTCGAGCTGATCGGCGCGAAGGCGGAGGTGATCGACCGCGCCGAGGACCGGCTGAAATTCCGCGACGCGATGGAGGAGATCGGCATCGCCGGACCGCGCTCGGCGATCGCCCACACGCTGCAAGCGGCGCGGGCGGCGCTCGCGACCGTCGGGCTGCCGGCGGTGATCCGGCCGAGTTTCACGCTCGGCGGCAGCGGCGGCGGCATCGCCTATAACCGCGAAGAGTTCGACAGCTTCGTCGCCGGCGGCCTCGCCGCCTCGCCGACCAACGAAGTCCTGATCGAGGAGAGCCTGGTCGGCTGGAAGGAGTACGAGATGGAGGTGGTCCGCGACAGCGCGGACAACTGCATCATCGTCTGCGCCATCGAGAACGTCGACCCGATGGGCGTGCATACCGGCGATAGCATCACCGTCGCCCCGGCGCTGACGCTGACCGACCGTGAATACCAGCGCATGCGCGACGCCTCGATCGCCTGCCTGCGCCGCATCGGCGTCGATACCGGCGGCTCGAACGTGCAGTTCGCGCTCAACCCGGCGGACGGCCGGATGCTGGTGATCGAGATGAACCCGCGCGTCTCGCGCAGTTCCGCCCTGGCCTCGAAGGCGACCGGCTTCCCGATCGCCAAGATCGCGGCAAAACTCGCCGTCGGCTACACGCTCGACGAGCTCGCCAACGACATCACCCGTACGACGCCGGCCGCGTTCGAGCCGACCATCGACTACGTGGTGGTCAAGATCCCGCGCTTCACCTTCGAGAAATTCCCCGGCACGCCGGCGCTGCTGTCGACCTCGATGAAATCGGTCGGCGAGGCGATGGCGATCGGGCGCAGCTTCGCCGAGGCGCTGCAGAAGGGCCTGCGCTCGATGGAGACGGGCTTGCACGGCCTCGATCCGGTCGAGGTGCCGGGCGACGGCAGCGACGACGCCTACCGCGCCGCACTCAGCCTGCCGCGGCCGGACCGGCTGCTGCTCGCCGCCGACGCGCTGCGCGCCGGGCTCGGCATCGCCGAAATCCATCGGGTCAGCCGCTTCGACCCGTGGTTCCTGAACGAGCTCGCGGCCATCGTCGCCGCCGAGCGCGGCGTCGCCGCCGGCGGCCTGCCGCAGCAGGCTGGCGCGATGCGGCGATTGAAGGCGCTGGGGTTTTCGGACATCCAGCTGGCCCGGCTCGCCGGCGGGCAGGCGGCGGACGTCGCCGCCTTGCGCGAGCGCCTCGGCGTCGCGCCCGTCTACAAGCGGATCGACACCTGCGCCGGCGAGTTCGCCTCGGCGACGCCCTACATGTACTCGACCTACGAGGGCGGCTACGGCGCGCCCGCCTGCGAGAGCGATCCGACAGCGGCGCAAAAGATCATCATCCTCGGCGGCGGCCCGAACCGCATCGGCCAAGGCATCGAGTTCGACTATTGCTGCGTGCACGCCGCCTACGCGCTGCGCGAGGCCGGCTTCGAGACCATCATGGTCAACTGCAACCCCGAAACCGTCAGCACCGACTACGACACCTCGGACCGGCTGTATTTCGAGCCGCTGACCGCCGAGGACGTGATCGCCCTCGTGCATCGCGAACAGCAGGCCGGCAGCGTGCTCGGCTGCATCGTGCAATATGGCGGCCAGACGCCGCTCAAGCTCAGCCAGGCGCTGGAGCGCGCCGGCATTCCTATACTCGGCACCTCGGCCGACGCGATCGACATCGCCGAGGATCGCGAGCGCTTCCAGGCGCTGCTGCAGACGCTGCGCCTGCGCCAGCCGCAGAACGGCATCGCGCGCACCACCGCCGAGGCGGCCGCGATCGCCGAGCGCGTCGGCTATCCGGTGGTGATCCGCCCCAGCTACGTGCTCGGCGGCCGGGCGATGGAGATCGTGCAGGACCCGGGCCAGCTCAACCGTTACATGCGCGAAGCGGTGCGCGTCTCGGCCGACGGCTCGTTCGGCCAGGGGCCGGTGCTGATCGACCGCTACCTCAACGACGCGATCGAGGTCGACGTCGACTGCATCAGCGACGGCCAGACGGTCTACGTCGCCGGAGTGATGGAGCATATCGAGGAGGCCGGCATCCATTCCGGCGACAGCGCCTGCTCGCTGCCGCCTTATACGCTGGCGCCGGCGATGGTGACCGAACTCAAGCTGCAGACCGAGGCGCTGGCGCGCGCGCTCAACGTCGTCGGCCTGATGAACGTGCAGTATGCGATCCAGGGCACCGAAATCTACGTGCTGGAGGTCAACCCGCGCGCTTCGCGCACCGTGCCGTTCGTCGCCAAGGCAACCGGCGTGCCGTTGGCCAAGATCGGCGCCCGGGTGATGGCGGGGGCGAAGCTCGCAAGCTTCCGGCTCGACGACCAGGCGATCGCGCCGCACGTCGCGGTCAAGGAGGCGGTGTTCCCATTCAACCGCTTCGCCGGGGTCGACACGCTGCTCGGCCCGGAGATGAAATCGACCGGCGAGGTCATGGGCCTCGACAGCAGCTTCGAACGCGCCTTCGCGAAGTCGCAGCTCGGCGCCGGCGTCAAGCTGCCGCTCGCCGGCTGCGCCTTTCTTTCGGTGCGCGAGGCCGACAAGGGCGCGCTCAACGGGCTCGCCAGCCGGCTGACCGGCATGGGCTTCTCGATCATGGCGACCCGCGGCACCGCCCTGCGCATACGCGAGGCCGGGATCGACTGCGCAGTGGTCAACAAGGTGCTCGAGGGCCGGCCGCACTGCGTCGACGCGATACGCTCTGGCGAGGTGCAGCTGGTGATCAACACCTCGGCCGGGGCGCAGGCCGCGGTGGACAGTTTCGACATCCGGCGCTCGGCGCTGACGGCGGGCGTGCCGCACTACACCACCATCGCCGGCGCCCGCGCCGCCGTGCACGCGATCGCGGCGCTGAAAGCCGACACACTTGAAGTCGCGCCGCTGCAGTCGTATTTTCGCGGATCGTATTAGGCGCAGTCATCGGGCCACCCCGCCCGGTGGCTGCGCCCTGTCTCGTCAAACACAGCCCGGCGTGTCCGGCACGCCGCCCGAGGACGCTTCGTTGCAGAAATTCCCGATGACAGGCCCTGGCTTGCGGCGGCTTGAGGACGAGCTGAGGCAGCTCAAGAGCGAGGCCCGCCCGGAGGTGATCCGCGCGATCGCCGAGGCGCGCACCCATGGCGACCTGGCGGAGAATGCCGAGTATCACGCCGCGCGCGACCGGCAATCCTTCATCGAGGGCCGGATCGCCGAACTCGAGGAGATCGTCTCCAGCGTCGAGGTGATCGATCCGTCGACGCTGTCGGGCGACACGATCAAGTTCGGCGCCCATGTCCGGCTGATCGACGAGGAGACCGACAAGGAGGCGAGCTACCAGCTCGTCGGCCTGCACGAGGCGGACATCAAGGCGCAGCGCCTGTCGATCTCCTCACCGCTGGCCAAGGCGCTGATCGGCAAGAAGCCCGGCGACAGCATTTCGGTCCCGGCGCCCGGCGGCGACCGCACCTACGAGATACTCGGCGTCAAATACATCTGAAAACCCGTTTTAAGGCCGCTATGGACGCGCTCACGCAGGCGGCCGGCTCTGATGGCGTGACCCTCGCCGACGTGCGCGCCGCCGCCGATCGGATACGCGGCCAGGTGTTGCGAACGCCGTCCGTGCCGTCCGAGGCGATCTCGCGCGCGACCGGCGCCGAGGTCACCCTCAAGCTCGACACGCTGCAGGCGGTCGGCTCGTTCAAGGAGCGCGGCGCCGCCAACCGGCTCGCTCTGCTCAGCGCCGCCGAGCGGGCGCGCGGCGTCGTCGCCATGTCCGCCGGCAATCACGCCCAGGGCGTCGCGCGCCACGCGGCGCTGCTCGGCATACGCGCAGTCATCGTGATGCCAACCGCGACCCCGCTCGCCAAGGTCAGCCGGACCGCCGCCTACGGCGCCGAGGTGGTGCTGCACGGCGAGGGTCTCGCCGAGGCCACCAGCCGGGCGCACGCGCTCGCCGCCGAGCAGGGCCTCGTGTTCATCCATCCGTTCGATGACGCCGCCGTGATCGCCGGGCAGGGCACGCTGGCGCTCGAAATGCTAGAGGACACGCCCGACCTCGAGGTGCTGATCGTGCCGGTCGGCGGCGGCGGGCTGATCGCCGGCTGCGCCGCCGCGGCGCGCGGCCTCAAGCCCGACATCGAGATCATCGGCGTGCAGGTCGCCTCATACGCCTCGCTTGCCAGCCCGCCGAGCGTGGTAGGTGGTGCGACCATCGCCGAGGGGATCGCGGTCGCCAGCACCGGGGCGCTCACCCGGCCGATGATCCGCGCCCACGTCGCCGACGTGCTCGTCGCCTCGGAGCAGAACGTCGAGGAGGCGATCGCGCTGCTCGCCGAAGGCGGCAAGCTGGTCGCCGAGGGCGCCGGCGCCGCCGCTCTCGCCGGACTGCTCGCCCACCGCGAACGCTTCCGCGGCAGGCGCGTCGGCCTGCCGATCTGCGGCGCCAACATCGACGCGCGCATCCTCGCCAACGTGCTGATGCGCGGCTTGCTGCGCGACGGGCGGCTGCTGCGGCTGCGCATGGAGATACCGGACCGTCCGGGCGTGCTCGCCGACATCGCGGCGATCATCGGCCACTGCGGCGGCAATATCATCGAGGTCTCGCACCAGCGCCTGCTCGCCGTGCCGAGCGTGCAAGCCGCCGTGCTGGTGGTGATGGTCGAGGCCCGCGATCCGCTACACGCCAGCGCCATCGAGACGGCGCTTTCGGCGCGATATCTAGTGCAGCGAGAATAGAACAAAGTAAGGCCAGGGCTCTGCGCTAGACCCTCCGGGGTCGAGCGACCCCGGACCCGCATCCGTGAGGAGTCTCCGCGAGCCGCCTTTTCGCCTTGTGAAGCAATCAACAATCCGCCCGCAATCTCCGCACTTAGAAATACACGTGATCTTAATAAATGGATTCTAAAGGCTACGCCTTTAATGGGGTCGAGGGGCAAAGCCCCTCGCCTTTTTTGCCGAATTAAAGCCTCAGCGCGGCGCCAGCACCATGATCATCTGGCGGTTCTCCATGCGCGGCATCTGCTCGACCTTGGTCTGCTCGTCGAGTTCCACCCGTATGCGCTCCAGCACCTTGATGCCGAGATCCTGGTGCGCCATCTCGCGGCCGCGGAATCGCAGCGTGACCTTCACCTTGTCGCCCTCCTCGATGAACGATTTCATCGCGCGCATCTTGACCTGGTAGTCGTTCTCGTCGATGTTCGGACGAACCTTAACTTCCTTGATCTCGATGACTTTCTGCTTCTTCTTGGCTTCGTTCTTCTTTTTCTGCTGTTCGTATTTGAACTTGCCATAGTCGAGTATCTTGACCACCGGCGGATCGGCGTTCGGGCTGATCTCGAGCAGGTCGAGGCCAACCGAGTAGGCGCGCAGTATGGCGTCGCGCGCGCTCATCACGCCCTGCATCTCGCCTTCTTCGTCAATCAGGCGAACCTGGGCAACCCGTATGTCCTCGTTAACGCGTGGGCCGTCCCGGCTCGGGGCTGCCTGCATCGGTCCTCTGGCTATCGTACTCTCCTGTCACTGTTGAGGCGCCATCAAACCCTGCGGGCCAGCCAGGCGCCATCACCCGGCAAAGGGATCAGGCAGCCAGGGTCCGGCCCGGCAGGCGCTTGATGTCGGGTGCCGTCGCCTCGTCCGCAAGCGCGGCGACACCGCTTGCGAAATTTAGCATGATCTGGTCCTGGCTGCCCAGACGCCGCAGCGCCATGGAGCGGCGTTCCGCCTCCTGACGGCCGACGACCGCGATCACCGGCACGTGAGCGACGCTGTGCTCGCGTATCTTGGCGTTGATTTTCTCGTTCCTGAGATCGGTCCGCACTTCCAGCCCGACGGCGCGCATCGCGGTGGCGAGTTCCTCGGCATAGGCGTTGGCGTCCGAGACGATGGAGGCGACGACGACCTGCACCGGCGCCAGCCAGAGCGGAAAGCGGCCGGCGTATTGCTCGATCAGTATGCCGAGGAAGCGCTCGAAGCTGCCGAGGATCGCCCGGTGCAGCATTACCGGACGGCGGCGGCGGCTGTCCTCGGCGACATACTCGGCGTCGAGCCGGTCCGGCAGGAAGAAATCCACCTGCAGCGTGCCGCACTGCCAATCCCGCCCGATCGCGTCGCGCAGCACGAACTCGAGCTTCGGGCCGTAGAACGCGCCCTCGCCAGGGTTCACCGCGTAGTCGACGCCGGCGGTGACGCAGGCCTCGCGCAACGCCGCTTCCGCCCGGTCCCACACCGCATCGTCGCCGACCCGGGTTGCCGGACGGTCGGAAAACTTGATCGCAAAGCTCTCGAAACCGAAATCGCGATAGATCGAGCTCAGCAGCTCGACGAAGCGCACCGTCTCGGCGGCGATCTGGTGCTCCTCGCAGAAGATGTGCGCGTCGTCCTGGGTAAAGGCGCGCACCCGCATCAGGCCGTGCAACGCGCCCGAAGGCTCGTAGCGATGGCAGGCGCCGAACTCCGCGAGGCGCAGCGGCAGTTCGCGATACGAGCGCAGGCCCTGGCGAAAAATCTGCACGTGACAGGGGCAGTTCATCGGCTTGAGCGCCAGCGTTTTGTCCTCGTCCTCGACGCTGGCGACGAACATGTGCTCGCGGAACTTCTCCCAGTGGCCGGAGCGCTCCCACAGCGAGCGGTCGACCAGCTGCGGCGTGCGCACCTCCTGGTAGCCGGCATCGTCGAGCCGGCGGCGCATGTAGTCCTCGCAGGTCCGGTACAGATGCCAGCCCTTCGGGTGCCAGAACACCGAGCCGACCGCCTCCTCCTGGATGTGGAACAGGTCCATCTCGCGGCCGATCCGGCGGTGGTCGCGCCGCTCCGCCTCCTCGAGCATGTGCAAATGGGCGGCGAGCTCGCGGCCGTCGCGCCAGGCGGTGCCGTAGATACGGCTCAGCATCGCGTTGCGGTGGTCGCCGCGCCAATAGGCCCCGGCAACCTTCATCAGCTTGAACGCCGTGCCGACATCGCCGGTGGTGCGCATGTGCGGACCGCGGCACAGGTCAAGCCATTCGCCCTGCCGATAGATCGAGATGGTTTCCGACTTCGGCAGATCCCGGATCAGCTGAGCCTTGTACTTTTCCCCGCGCGCCTCGAAGAACGAGATCGCCTGTTCGCGGTCCCACACCTCGCGCTCGAACGGCGCGTCGCCGGCGATGATCTCGCGCATCCTCGCTTCGATCGCCGGGAAATCCTCCGGCGTGAACGGCGCGTCGCGGGCGAAATCGTAATAAAACCCGTTCTCGATCGACGGGCCGATGGTGACCTGGGTGCCGGGATACAGCGACTGCACCGCCTCGGCCAGCACGTGCGCGGCGTCGTGGCGGATCAGCTCGAGCGCGCCCTCGTCCTTGCGGGTGACGAAGACGATCGCGGCGTCATGGTCGATCACCCGCGACAGGTCGAGCAAGCGGCCGTCGAGTCGCATCGCAATCGCCGCGCGCGCTAGCCCCGGCCCGATGCCGGCGGCGACCTGCGCGCCCGTGACCGGCCCGTCAAACGAGCGGACCGACCCGTCGGGCAGAGTCAATGCGGGCATCAGGGTAACTCCGGAGGGTCGAAGCGAAGGGGCTCTTTTTCGAGAGAAAGAACCAAAAAGCTTTTATTCATAAGAGTTTTGCATCTGGCCGGACCGGCGCAAAACAGCAAAAGTTTTTTGCTACTTTTTTCAAAAAAGTAGGCCTTTCTTTCTCTGCCGTAAGGCATGATCAAGCAGATCATGCCCTACGGCAGCGCCGCCGCAACCCGATCCACCGGCAGGTCAGCCAGGTCGGGCTCGCGCACGATGGTGACGCGGCCGGCGGGCGCGGTGAGGTCCGGGTCGCTCTCGGCGGAAAACAGCACGACGCAGCGGCACCCCATCGCGGCGGCAAGGTGCATCGGCCCGGTGTCGTTGCCGACCGCCAGCATGGCACGTGAGGCGAGGCCGGCGAGATCAAACAGCGAGGTCCGCCCGGTAAGGTCGCGCGCCTCCGGGCAGGCGCCGGCGATCGAGCGGGCGAGCAGGCCCTCCGCCGCCGAGCCGACCACCACCGG
>CAXTSD010000056.1:0-10389 GCA_964246775.1 uncultured Acetobacteraceae bacterium
GAGCGAGCTCGCCCGCAGCGCCGATTTCCCCGACCGGCGGGATCCGCCCTGCGGCATCGTCGCCTCCGCCAATGACGAGCCGCCGGAAAGCGACGTGCCGGCGGGGTTCTTCTTCTCGCCGCCCGACCGGGTGGCCCGCCTGCGCGCCCTGCTCGGCGACGCCGAGCCGCTCAGCCTCGACGACCTCGCTCGCGCCCAGACCGACGTGCAGGGCCGGCTCGAGACCGTGCGGGCGCTGGCGGCGCGGCTGCCGGAGCATCCGGTGCGCGCCATCCTGCAAGCCTGGGACGGCGCCTACGACGCGGCCTCGCCTGGTGCCGCCGCGTTCGAGCTGCTGGTCGCCGAACTGGCGCGACGCCTGCCAGGGGACGCGGCCAAGCCGTTCGCCGCGCTGTGGACCGGGCGGCGCCTGCTGGCTCAGGAGATGCTGGCGCTCGACGACGCGACGCTGCGGCCGCTGGCGACGGCGGCGATGGACAGGGCGCTCGCCGTGCTGCGCCGTCGCCGCTCCTGGGGCGGTCTGCACCGGATGCGCGTACGGCACTATTTCGGCGCGCTGCCGCTGATCGGCCGGCGCTACCGCTTCGGCGACTACGCCAGCCCAGGCGGCAACGACACGCTGAACAAGGCCGGCCACGCTCCGGCGCGCGGCCGGCACGGCGTCAGCTACGGCGCCTCGGCCCGCTTCCTCGCCGACATGGCCGAGCCGGACGCCAACCGGGTGGTGCTGCTCGGCGGCCAGGATGGCTGGCTCGGCAGCGACGGCTTTGCCGACCAGATCCCGCTATGGCGGCGCGGCGGCTATGTCGCCCTGCCGCTGAGCGTGGCGACGGCGCGACGCTGGCCGCATTTGACGGTGGTCCGCCCTGGCTGACCCGACGCCGCTGCTGAAGCTTTGGGCGCGGCGGCGACGGGCGGCGCTCGCCCGCCAGGATGCGGTTCTGGCGCAGCGCCGCACCCTGGCCCGGCTGATCGCCCGCGCGGCGCGCACCAGCTTTGGCGAGGCGCACGGCTTTGCCGCGATGCGCGGCGTCGCCGACTATCAGCGTCGGGTGCCGGTGCGCGACTACGAGGCGTTCTGGCGCGACTGGTGGCAGCCGAACTTCCCCGATCTGCGCAACGTCACCTGGCCCGGCCGCATCCGCTACTTCGCCAACTCGTCGGGCACCACCGGCGGGCCAACGAAGCGCATTCCGCTCAGCGGCGCGATGCTGCGCGCCAATGCCGGCGCCGCGCGCGACGTGCTGGCCTGGCATTTCGCCGCCCGCCCGGACAGCCGGCTGCTCGGCGGCGCCGGGGTGTTCCTCGGCGGCACCACGGCGCTGGAGGCGCTCGCCCCCGGCATACGCGCCGGCGACCTCTCCGGCATCGCCGCCTACCGCACGCCGGTCTGGGCGCGCGGCCGGGCGCTGCCCTCGGGCGCCCTGGCGCGGCAGACCGACTGGGCAGGCAAGATGGCCGCCCTGGCGTCGCTCGCTCTCGGCCAGCCGGTCACCAGCCTCTCCGGCACCGCGAGCTGGATACTGCTGTTCCTCGAAACCGCGGCGTTTCGCAAGCCCGCCGCCCGCGCCTGCGACCTGTTTCCGGCGCTCGAACTCGTCGTGCATGGCGGCGTCGGCTTCGCCCCCGACCGCCCGCCTTAACCAGAGTGGCTGCAGGGCGGCGCGGCGCTCACCCGCGAGGTCTACGCGGCGAGCGAGGGGTTCATCGCCGCCGCCGACCGCGGCGACGGCGAGGGCCTGCGTCTGATCACCGATCGCGGCCTGTTCTTCGAATTCGTCCGCCCGGCCGAGCTCGGCTCGCCACAGGCGGACCGGCGCTGGCTCGCCGATGCCGAGCTCGGCGAGGAGTTTGCCCTTGTGCTGACGACCAATGCCGGCCTTTGGTCGTACAGCCTCGGCGACACCGTCCGGCTGCTGTCGCGCGAGCCGCCGCGCCTTGTGGTCACCGGCCGCACCGCCTGGTCGCTCTCGGTCGCCGGCGAACATCTGATCGGCACCGAGCTCGACCAGGCCTTGAGCGAGGCCGCGCGGGCGCTCGGCTGCCACGTGGTCGAGTACAGCGTCGCCCCGGTGCCGCCGGATGCGCACGACGCGAGGGCCGGCCACCTGTTCGCCGTCGAACTCACCGCGCCGGCCGAACCGGCGGTTTTCGCAACACTCTTGGACGCGGCGCTTGCCCGTCTGAACGACGATTACGCCGCCCATCGCGGCGGTGGTTTCGGCCTGCGCGACCCGGACGTCCGGCTGCTGCCGCCGGGCCGCTTCGCCGGCTGGATGCAGAGCCGCGACCGGCTCGGCGCCCAGAACAAGGTGCCGCGCGTGGTCGCCGACGTCGCCGCGCTGGCGACGCTGCTCGCGCCCTGAGCGCTCCGGAATGGCACTCCTAGCGTTGCTGCTGAAAAGGAGTCTCGATCGAATGCCTGACCTGCCGGGCCTACGCTCCGAGAGACCGTCGCGCGGCCGGCGCCGGTCGGTGATCGGCATCTATCTGGCGCTGATCCTCGCCAACCTCGCGGCCTGGGCCTGGGCCGGCCTCGCGTTCCGCCGGCAGCCGGTCCTGCTCGGCACGGCGCTGCTCGCCTACGGGTTCGGGCTGCGTCACGCAGTCGATGCCGACCACATCGCCGCCATCGACAACGTCACCCGCAAGCTCCTGCAGCAGGGCAGGCGGCCGGTCAGCATCGGCCTGTTCTTCGCGCTCGGCCATTCGGCCGTGGTGGTCGCCGCCGCCGCCCTGGCGACCCGCTTTGCGCCGTTCAGGAGCCTCGGCGCGGTCATCGGCACCAGCGTGTCCGCCCTGTTCCTGTTTGCGATCGCCTTGGTCAACCTGCTGATCTTCCGCGCCGTCTGGCTCACCTTCCGGCACGTGCGGCGTGGCGGCGCCTATGTCGAGGCGGATCTCGACCTGCTGCTCAACCAGCGCGGCCTCGCCGCCCGGCTGTTCCGCCCGCTGTTCCGGCTGGTCACCAAGGCCTGGCACATGTTTCCGCTCGGCCTGCTGTTCGGCCTCGGCTTCGATACGGCGAGCGAGATTGCCCTGCTCGGCATTTCGGCAACCGAGGCAGCCCATGGCGCCTCGGTCTGGTCGATCATGGTGTTCCCGGCGCTGTTCGCCGCCGGTATGTCGCTGGTCGACACGACCGACGGCATCCTGATGCTCGGCGCCTATGACTGGGCGTTCGTCAAGCCGATGCGCAAGCTCTACTACAACATGACGATCACCCTGGTCTCGGTCGTCGTCGCGCTGCTGATCGGCGGCATCGAGGCGCTCGGGCTGATCAGCCAGCGGCTCGCGCTGACCGGCCCGTTCTGGGCCGGCATCGGCAACTTGAACGACAGTTCCGGCAGTCTCGGCTTCATCATCATCGGCGTCTTCATCGCCGCCTGGATCGCCTCCGTCCTGTTCTATCGCTACAGGGGCTACGACGACCTCGAGATCAGCGGGCAGGCTGCGAAATAGCACCGGTCAACGGCCGGACGGCGCGACGCGGTGTGACAGCCCACAGCCACGCGGAAGCCTGCGAAAATCTGGTATCCTGCTACCCGTGCGCGTGTTAGCCTGAGGACGCAACAACCGGGTAAAGGCCTATGACCATCAGCAGCATCGCCGGTGGCGCTCCCTTCGGCGGCCTTGGTTCCAGCGGCGGCGCCGGGCCGTCCACCGCGTCGGGCAAGTCAAAGGCGGCCGCGGCCGCGAGCGACACCACGACCACGACGACGGCCGCGAACGGCTCTGTCACCACCACCGTCACCAACGCCAACGGCAACGTCATCTCGACGAGCACGACACCCGCGAAATCCGGCGGCGCCGGCTCGCCCCTGAACGTGCTCGCCTAGACCAGGTCGTAACCTAGACGCACCTGGGCGCAGATCAGCACAGCGGAGACCGCGACGAAGCGAAGGCGCCGGGGGCGAAGCGCAGGCGATGAGCAAGCTGGCGTTCTGGTGGTGCTGCAGCCTATAGTTGAGGCCGGTGCGATGTCCGGAGGATGGGTGACGTGACGCGATGCGGCGTGCCCCAGCGACGATCGGTGTTGGCGGCTCGATGACGGCGCGTATCCTGGTGGTTGACGACTTGGCGGCCAATGCACGCTTGCTGGAGGCGCGGCTCGCCCTCGAATATTATGAGCTGCGCACGGTCGATAGCGGGCTGGCGGCGCTTGACGTCGCGCGGCAGTGGCAGCCGGACCTGATCGTGCTTGACGTCATGATGCCAGGCATCGACGGCTACGAGACCTGCCAGCGGCTCAAGGCGATGCGCGAGACCAAGCACATTCCGGTCATTCTCGTGACCGCGCTCGAGGGACGGTCCGAGCGGCTGCGTGGCCTGGAATGCGGCGCCGACGACTTCTTCACCCGGCCGATCAGCAATACCACGCTGCTCGCGCGCCTGCGCAGCCTGACCCGGTTGAAGCGCGCGCTCGACGACTATCGATCGCGCAGCGACATGGCGCGCAGCCTCGGCGTGCCCGAAACCGAGCCCGCCGAGCTCTCGCTCGCCGGCACGCGGGCGCTGCTGGTCGATGACATGTCGCTCGATCGCAACCGGGTCGAGCAGGCGATGGCGGCCGAAGGCGTCGAGCTGTCGCGCGTCGGCAGCGAGCGCGAGGCGCTGGCCTGCGTCAACGCGGCACGGTTCGACCTGCTGATCGTGAGCCTGGCCCTGGCCGGGGAGGACCCGCTGCGGCTGATCGCGCGGCTGCGCTCGTCGGATGCGGCGCGCGATCTGCCGTTGCTGTTGATCGTCGATCCCGAGATGGATGAGGTCACCCTGCGCAGCCTCGACATGGGCGGCAGCGACTGGATCAGTCGGCCGCTCGATGAGGCCGAGCTGCGCGTGCGCGCGCGCAACCAGATCCGTCGCAAGCTGTATGCGGACATGTTGCAGTCCGACATGGAGATCGCGATGCAGATGCTGCAGACCGATCCGCTGACCGGGCTCTACAATCGTCGGTTTCTCGAGCGGCAGATGGCGCGCCTGCTTGACGAGCAGCGCGGCGCCAGCGGTGGCGGGGCCAGCGGTGGCGGCGTCGCCGTGCTGATGATCGACATGGACCATTTCAAGTCGGTGAACGACAAGTTCGGCCACCAGACCGGTGACCAGGCGCTGCGCCAGGTGGCGACGATACTGCGCGATCAGACCCGCGAGATGGACGCGGTGGCGCGCTATGGCGGCGAGGAGTTCGCGATCTCCATGCCCGATACGGCGCTGTCGCAGGCGGCGCGCGTCGGCGAGCGGATCAGGGCCGCCGTCGCCGCCTCGGCCGACCTCGCCCACCCGCTCTGCCGGCTCACCGTAAGCGTCGGCGTCGCGGCGAGCGACGGGCGGGCGATGAAGCCGGAGGCGCTGCTTCACGAAGCCGATCAGGCGCTCTATGTCGCGAAGCGCGGCGGCCGCAATCGTGTCGAGGTTGCCGCCCTGCCGCATCATGCCGAGTAGCGGCCTCATACGTACGAGCTACGGGCGTGGTCCTGATACCGGACGGGTGATCGCGGGCTGCGCGCGCATGCTCGGCGCGGCGCCGGTGGCGCTGCTGATCGCCTTCGTCGGCGGGCTGCACGATCCGGGCGCCGCGCTCACGGCGCTTGCCGCGGCGTTTCCCGGCGCCGAGATCGCCGGCGGCTCGGCGGCGGGCGTGATCACCCGGGCAGGCTTTGGCTATGGCGGGCTGGAGATCGGGCTCGTCGCCTTTCCACCCGGGGAAATGACGCCGCGGCTGGTCGTCGCCGATGGCCTGCTCGAGGGCGAGATCGCCGTCGGCGAGCGGCTCGGACGGCAGATCGCCGCCATCGCCACGGACGATGCGCCGGTGCTGCTGCTGTTCGACAGCGTCGCCGTCGGCGCGCCGCTGCGGCTGCATCCGGCGAGCCTGCTCGTCGCCGGCATCAATGCGGGACTGGCAAGCCGGCCCGTGCATCTCGTCGGCGGCGGCCTGCTGACCGACCTCAATCTCACCGGCGGCTGGCTGTTCGACGGCAACGCTGTACGCCGGCACGCGGCGGCGGCGCTGGTGTTCCCGGCCGGCGTCGAGGCGACCACGGTGATCTGCCACGGTTGCCGTCCGGCGAGCAGCTTCATGCGCATCACCAGGATCGACGGCGCCGTGGTGCACGAGCTCGACGGCCTGCCGGCGCTCGGCGTGATCGAGCAGCGGCTCGGCCTTGCCGCCGGCTCGTCCTCGTCGCAGGCGCTGCTGACGCTCGCGACCCTGGGGCAGAAGCAGGGCGATCCGTTCGCGCCGTTCGACGAGAACCTCTACGTCAACCGCCTGATCGTTCACGGCAATCAGGCGGACGGCTCGATCACGCTGTTCGAGCCGGATTTCGAGGTCGGGACGACCGTGCAGATCATGACGCGCGACAACGCCCTGATGCTCGACTCCGTAGCACGTGGCGCCGAGGCGATGAACGCGATGGTTTCGGCGCGCGACTGCCTGCTCGGCTTGTATATCGACTGCGCCGGCCGGGCGAGCATGCGCAGCGGCGCGAGTTCCGAGGAGGCGGAGCGCATGCTGACCGGACTTTCCCCCGATATCCCGCTCATGGGGTTCTACTCCGGCGTCGAGATCGCGCCGTTTGCCGACGGCGTGAGCCGGCCGCTCGACTGGACTGGCGTGCTGACCGTGCTGCAGGCGCGCGGGTGAGCGCGCCGCCTGACGCGCTTCGTCCGGCGCAGGCTCCCGATGACGCGGCAATCGCCCGCGACCGCGAGATCGCCTATTACCGGCGCGAGATCGACGCGCTCGGCGCCCGCGCGCTGCGCCTGCAGGAGGAGCAGAGCCAAAGGTTTCGCGAGGCGCGGCGCAGCCGTACCGTCGCCCGCCTGGTGCGCGAGACCTACCGGCTGGCTGATCTCACCTCGCGCACCGAGGAGATCGGAGGCCGGCTGCTGCAGACGGTGATCGAGAATACGATGTGCAACCGCGCGGCGCTGCTCGTCGAACCGGTGCCGGGCAGCGGCGTGTTCGTGCTCGAGCACGTGCTCGGCGACGGGCGCGGGCAGCACGGCAGGAGCCTGCGCCTGCAGGCGGCGCCGAGCTTCGCCTTCAGCTCCGCCGGCGCCGCGTCCGCCGGGCATGGCATAGGCACCATACTGGAGACGCCGTTCTACTTGTGGGCCTATGATCCTGTCGCCAGCCGTGCGCTGGTGCTCGGCAACGTGTCGGAAGGCAACATCAGCGATCCGTTCGAGGCCGGCGATCGCGAGCTCGTCGAGGGCGTGCTGTCCGTCTATGTCGACGTGCTGGCGCGCAAGCGGGCGGAAATCGAGCTTTCGGCGGCCAAGGCGGCGGCGGACGAGGCGATCGCCGCGCGCTCCCGCTTCATGGCCGTGCTCAGCCACGAGCTGCGCACGCCGCTCACCCTGGTAATCGGCTTCTCCGAGCTGCTGCTCAGCGATGTTCCGAGCGAGGCCGAACGTCGCGAATACGCAAACCACATACTCGATAGCGGGCGACAGCTGCTGTCGCTGATCAACGACATTCTCGACTACTCGAGCATCTCGCACGCGACGCCGACGCTGCGCCTCGAGCGGCTGCCGATCCAGGCGGTCGTCAGCGCCACCGCGGCGACCTTCCGCGCCAGCGCGGCGCAGCGCCAGATCAGCATCGAGCTGGAGGGCGAGGCCGCCGGGCTCGAAATCCCGCTCGATCACATCCGGCTGCGCCAGGTGCTCAACAATGTGCTCGGCAACGCCGTCAAGTTCACGCCGAACGGTGGCCGGATCAGCATCGGCGTGCGCCCGATCGAGGACGGCGCCGTCGAGGTCCGGGTGCGAGACAGCGGCATCGGCATGAAGCCCGAAGATGTCCCGCGTGCCCTCGAGCCGTTCGTCCAGCTGGACGACCGGCGCGGGCGGGGCGGTGCCGGCGCCCGCCGTGGGCGGGCGCGGGGCCAAAGCCTCATCGAGGCGCATCACGGCAGCTTCACCCTGGAGAGCGAGGCGGGCAGCGGCACGACGGTCACCTTCACGCTGCCTGCCGCCGCAAGCTCGCCGGCGGCACAGCCAACCCGGACGCTGGAGACTACCCCGAGCGGCGCCTCAAGGTTGAGCCTGGTTCAGGGCGCCCGCCTTGGTGGCGCGTGACGCCTGCCCGCAGATCGCCGGGCAGGCGGCGTTCGGTGTTCGGGCGAAGCCCGGCTTGTGTGCTCAGGCGGCGCGCGCGAGCGTCCTGGCGCCGATGAGCTCGACCGGCGTGCGCGCCATCGAGGCGAGGTTCTCGTCCACCGCGCGGAACAATCCCCAGGTCTCCTGGTAGTTGACGGGAAAGCCGGGGCAGCCCGCGGCCTCGTCCTGCTGACGGGCATGGATGTAGCTCGGCCAGCGCTTGGTCGCCGGGCGGCGATGGTGGAAATCGTGCGCCGGCGCGTCGCCGACCAGAACGAAGACGCGGGCGAACAGCTGCACCGTCAGCATGTCGGCCCACCACAGCGCCCAGGCGGCGGTGCCGCGCCACGTGCCGGCCGGGGCGGCCGGCGGCGCCGAGCCGGGAAACACGCCGGCGGTGGCGAGGCAGATGAACTCCTTGCCGCGGCGCTCGATCACCGCCTGCGCCGGGAAACGGTGCTCGCACAGTATGCGAAACACGGTCGCGACCTGCAGCAGCACGCTCAGCGGCAGCACGACCGCGACCAGCAGCACGCCGAGCAGGTGGCAAGCCCAGGCGCCGGCGAACAGGGCGGTCCAGAACACCGGGCCGAGCAGGCGGAACGGGATTGGCCCGGCGACGCTGGCGCTGACGCGGCGCCACATGAACCGCGCATGCCAGACCGGCGAAACCAGGTCGGTCAGCAGCTTGCGCCAGAGCTGGCGGTGCGTCGCCGTCGGGGCGAGATCGCAGATGCCGAGCACGAAGTCGGTAAACTCGTCCTCGTCGGTGAACAGCTTGTTGGCGCTGTGATGCACCATGTGTTCGGCGCGGTATTCGTCGAACGACTTGAACAGCAGCAGCGAGGAGACCAGCCGGCCGACCAGCACGTTGTGCTCGCGGCGCCTAAACACCGTCATATGCGAGCAATGGTGGAAGACGACGACCTGAAACAGGCCGAGGCCGGACGAGGTGGTGATCGCGCCGACCAGCAGCAACAGGCAGGCAAGCGGCAGCGCCACCCCGCTCATGCCGGCGGCGCTGAGCGCGATCCCGCCCAGGGTGAGCACCAGCGCCTTGACTACGTAATGGGTCGGGCTGCGCTCACGCGGGGCCTGATCCGGCGCCGGCTTTGCCATCAGCCAGGTCATGAAGCCCTGCATCCATCCAGGCGTACGTTGGGCGACCAGCAGGCGCGGGTCCGCCGCGACGCCGCTCTGCATGGAAGCCTCCAGAAAGTCCGGTTGACCGGTCGTAAACATGAACGATTCCTTGCTGCAACGTCTGCGTTTGGCTCGTGGGTAGTATGCAACTAGATATACGTCTGTACTAGCCCAACGTGGCAACGGGTTTCGGGAAACTCTTGCTACACGTTCGGGGGGCGCCGCATGAACAGCCGAGTTGCCGCGTCTGTAACGACCCGACATTCCGGCTTGCCATCTGCGATCCGGCGTTGAATGGCTTGTTTAAAGACACGTTGGCGGATTAAAGACCTTGGACGCTAACCCGCTATACGCAAAGTGTCAGCGTCTTCACAATTTCAGGTCGCCTACTCGTTGGCCGTCACAACCAGGAAGGTTGTGATTGGCGGTGTGAGAACACATAATGAGAGCGCGTTGGAGGGCTGGAGTTCTGTCTCGTAAAAGATGCGATGCCGAGACATTCCCGGCCCGGCCTTGGTCGACGCCGCTTGCACAGTGAGGCTGCCGCCGGCTTGAGACAACCAGGCAATGCAACTGTAACGCAGCAGGACCGGGACGACTGGCGCGCCTGGGCAGAGGCGCGAGCACAAGCCGCATGGACCGACGGCAATGCGCTTCTGGCCAGCGGCGATCTCCCGGGCGCGGCGCGTCTGCTCGCTCGCGCGACCCGGCTGGCCAGCGCCGACGGCAACGTCGCGCTGCTGCTCGCCTCCGTGCTGCTGCGTCAGGGACAACTGGCGCCAGCCGCCGCGCTGCTGGACCAGGTTCTCAGCACCAGCGACGTCGCCGAAGCCTGGCTCGGCCTTGCCGCCTGCCGGCTCGGGCTCAGCGACGCGGCGGGCGCCGCACAGGCCTGGGCGAGCGTCGCCTCGCGCTCAGCCGCCGAGCCAGGATTGCTGTCGATCGCCGAGCGGATTGCCGCCGCCGCCGGCGCGCCTGGCTGGATGGCGCTCGGCAGCGACGGCGCGCTGCACCTGCCGGCCGGCATCGCCGCGACGGTCTTGCTCGACGGGGTGGTGTTGACCGAGCGCGGCGCCGGCATCGCTCGCGAGGCTTGGCCGCTGCCGGACGCCTGGCGGAGCGGACGCTGGCTGGAGG
>CAXTSD010000057.1:0-10383 GCA_964246775.1 uncultured Acetobacteraceae bacterium
GACATAGCCCGCCGCGGCGTGCGACAGGTCGACCAGCACCCGCGCCGGGCGATCAGCCACCGGCGGCTACAGCGTGCCGCCCCGCCGCCCCGCCGCCGCCCCCAGCCGCAGCCGCAGCGCGTTCAGCTTGATGAAGCCCTGGGCGTCGCGCTGGTCGTAGGCGCCCTGGTCGTCCTCGAAGGTGACCACCTTCATCGAGTGCAGCGAGTTCGGGCTCTCGCGGCCGACCACCGTCACGTTGCCCTTGTACAGCCGCAGCCGCACCCGCCCGCTGACCGAGGCCTGGCTCGCATCGATCGCCGCCTGCAGCATCCGGCGCTCCGGGCTGAACCAGAAACCGTTATAGATCATCTCGGCGTAGCGCGGCATCAGGCTGTCCTTGAGGTGGCCCGCCTCCCGGTCCAGCGTGATGCTCTCGATGCCGCGATGGGCGGCGAGCAGTATGGTGCCGCCCGGCGTCTCGTAGATGCCGCGCGACTTCATGCCGACATAGCGGTTCTCCACCAGATCAAGCCGCCCGATCCCGTTCGCCCCGCCCAGCTCGTTCAGCCGGGCGAGCAAGGCGGCCGGCGTGAGCCGCGCGCCGTCGATCGCCACCGCGTCGCCACGCTCGAAATCAACCGCGATCACCCGCGCCTGATCCGGCGCCGCCTCAGGGCTCACCGTGCGCTGGAAGACGAACTCCTCAGGCTCGACCGCCGGGTCCTCGATCACCTGGCCCTCGGACGAGGAGTGCAGCAGGTTCGCATCGACGCTGAACGGCGCCTCGCCGCGCCTGTTTTTCGCAATCGGTATCTGGTTCGCCTCGGCGAACTCGATCAGCCTGGTGCGGCTGGTCAGCTCCCACTCGCGCCACGGCGAAATCACCGTCACGTCGGGCTTCAGTGAGTAGTACGACAGCTCGAAGCGCACCTGGTCGTTGCCCTTGCCGGTCGCGCCATGCGCCACCGCGTCGGCGCCCACCTGCTCGGCAATGGCGATCTGGCGCTCGGCGATCAGCGGCCGGGCGATCGCGGTGCCGAGCAGATACTGGCCCTCGTAGAGAGTGTTGGCGCGAAACATCGGAAACACGAAGTCGCGCACGAACACCTCGCGCAGATCCTCGACGAAGATCTCCGAAACCCCAAGCATCTCAGCCTTGCGGCGCGCCGGCGCAAGCTCCTCGCCCTGCCCGAGATCGGCGGTGAAAGTCACGACCTCGCAGCCGTACGTGGTCTGCAACCAGCGCAGGATGACGCTGGTGTCGAGCCCTCCCGAATACGCGAGAACAACCTTCTTGACGGTCCGCACGGTTGAGGATCTCCATGGCTTTTCAGGGGAAGGCAAGCAAAGGCAAGGCCAGGGCTCTGCCCTGGACCCGCTGGTCCGAGCCGGACCAGACCGACATTAGTTAGTCTTCGGCAGTGTCTTTCTTCCTTTGCGAAGCATTTAAAATAATCCGCCCCCAACACCCAAGCTCAACGCTGAAACAAAAAATGGATTTTAAAGGCTCCGCCTTTAATCGGGTCCAGGGCAGACAGCCCTGGCCTTGCTTTACCCTTGCCTTCCTGCCTCCTCCCGCCGCGCCCGAACCGCCTCGGCCGCCGCCTCGATCACCGGCGACCACTCGCCGAAGCGCGTCTGGCGGAACAGTCGCAGGCTCGGATACCAGACGCTGTCCGTCCGGTCATGCAGCCAGCGCCAGTCCGCCGGCAGCGGCACCAGCACCCAGCACGGCCGTCCGAGCGCGCCGGCGAGGTGGACGACGGCGCTGTCGACGCTGATCAGCAGATCGACCGCGGTCAGCACCGCCGCGGTGTCGGCAAAGCTTTCGAGCTCGTCGGACAGATCGAGCAGATGCGGCAGGCTCGCCGCATACCCCCGATCCGCGTCGGGCATCGGCTTCTGCACCGAGACCAGGCTCACGCCGTCCACGGCGGCGAGCGGCGCGAGTTGCTCGAGGCGGAGCGAGCGGCGGCTGTTGTTGGGGTGCGTCGGCCGCCCCGACCAGGCGATGGCGACGCGCATGGCGCCGGTGCGGCAGCGCTGGTCGAGCTGGCGCGTCCAGTGCTCGACGCGGCCGCGGTCCGGGGCGAGATACGGCACGCCCGCCGGGATGCTGTCGCCTTCGGTGCCGAACAGCCCGGGCAGGCTGGACATCAGGCAATAGACGTCGTGGCTCGGGATGTCCGGCCAGCGCGCATACGCGGCGCTGATGCCCGGCACCTGAGCGAGCAGGGCGACGACCTCCGGCCCCCAGCCGGTGATCACCTCGCCGCACAGTCCCGCGACGCGGGGGATGTAGCGGGCGAACTGGATCATGTCGCCGAAGCCCTGGTCGGCGACCAGGAACAGCCGCTTGCCAGGGATCGCCATGCCGTTCCAGCGCGGCGCCAGCATCGCCGGCAGCGTGCCCTTCGCCTGCTCCAGCCGGTTGCGCCACTCGTATTCCACCCAGCCGGCGCGGTATTGGCCGAGCGACAGCAGCAGCTCGCCGAGCGCCATGTGCGCGTTGGCATTGTCGTCGTCGCGCCGGATCGCCTCGAGAAAGGCGTCGCTCGCCGCCGCGTGGCGCGACATCGCCAGGCAGGTGAGCCCGACCTCGAGGTGGTGGGCGGAGAGCTCGGGCTGCAGCAGCGCCGCCTGCCGCGCCGCCTCGAGCGAGGCATCGAGCCGGCCCTCGCTGCGATACAGCGCGCTCAGGCTGGCGTGCCAGCTTGCCACACCCGGCTGGCGCGCCAGCGCCTGCTCGAGCAGGTTGGTCGCTTCGCCGGCCTGTCCCATCCGGCCGAGCAGGCCGCCGAGCAGGCCGAGCGCGCCGGCGCTGCCCGGCGTCGCCGCCAGCACGTCGCGGCAGATGCCGACCGCCTCGTTCGGCCGGCGTGCCTGTGCGGCCGCAAGAGCGCGCGCCAGCGCCTGGTCTGCCGGCTCGGCCTCGCTCATCGGCAAACTCCCGTGTTGCGAGCAAGTCTAGCGAGAGCTGCACCATGGCGCCATGCGGCGTAAGATGCTGCAAGATGGCCCGATGCTGCTTCTCCTGATCGCCGGCTTCATCGCCGGAACGCAAAACGCGCTCGCCGGCGGTGGCTCGTTCATCACCTTCCCCGCCCTGCTGCTCGCCGGGCTCGACGCCCGCGCGGCCAACATCACCTCGACGATCGCGCTGTTTCCCGGCCAGGTGGCGACCGGGTTCGCCGGCCGGCGCTACGTCGCCGGTGCCGGCGCCGTCTCGTTCGCCTGGCTCGCGGTGATCAGCCTGGTCGGCGGCGTGCTCGGCGCGATCCTGCTGCTCGAGACCCCCGCCAGCTTCTTCGAGCGCCTGGTGCCCTGGCTGGTGCTGTTCGCGACCTCGGTGTTCGCCTGGGGCGCCTTCCGCAAGCGGCCGGTCGACGTCGCCCGCCATCTCGGCCCGCTGCGGGCGTGCCTGGCCCAGTTCGGCATCTCGATCTATGGCGGCTATTTTGGCGGCGGCATCGGCTTCCTGATGCTGGCGGCGCTCAGCCTCGCCGGCCTGCCGGTGCGCCACGCGGGAGCGACGAAGAACGTGCTGGCCGCGGTGATGAACGCCGCCGCGGTGCTGATCTTCGCCGTCGCGCCCGGCGTGCGCTGGCTTGCCGCCGCGGTGCTGGCGGCGGGCGCGATCGCCGGCGGCCAGTTCGGCGCCTGGCTGCTGATCCGCGTCGACGAGCGCTATTTGCGCGTCGCCGTCGTGATCATCGGCGTGCTGCTGACGGTCGGGCTGTTCGCGCGGGCTTACTGAAGGAAGCAAGGCCTACTTTTTTTGAAAAAAAGTAGCAAAAAACTTTTGCTCTTTGGCCCGTCTAGCCAACGGTATGACTCCAATAAACAAAAGCTTTTTGGTTCTTTTTCTCGAAAAAGAACCGCTTCCTTCCAGGACCACAAGCCATGCTGTTCAACTCGCAGCTTTTCGTAACCGGCTTCCTGCCGGCGCTGCTGGCGCTGTTCTACCTGGTCGCCGGATCGCGCCAGGCGCGCCAGTGCGTCATCGTCGGCGGCTCGGTGCTGTTCTACGGCCTGTGGAACTGGCGCTTCGTGCCGCTGCTCGCCGGCCTCACGCTCGCCAACTGGCTGATCGTCCAGGCTTACGCCCGCACCGCCGAGCGGCGCCTGCTGCTCGCCGGCGTCGGGCTCAACCTCGCCGCACTCGGCCTGTTCAAATACGCCAACTTCTTCGCCGCCACCGCTTCGGCCGTGCTCGGCACCGCCGCGCCTGCCTGGTCGATCGTGCTGCCGCTCGGCATCAGCTTCCTCACCTTCCAGAAAATCTCCTACCTGCTCGACCTGTATCGCGGTGCCAAGCCGATCTACGGCCTGCTCGACTTCGCCGAGTTCGTCAGCTTCTTTCCGCAACTGATCGCCGGCCCGCTGGTCCGCCACGACGAGATCATTCCGCAGTTCGCGGCCGACCCGCGCGGGCCGATGCTGTGGGAAAATCTCTCGCGCGGCGCCACCCTTTTCGTCATCGGCCTGGTCAAGAAGGCCTGCCTCGCCGACACCGTCGCCCTGCTCGTCGACCCGCTCTTCGCCCACGCGGCGACGGCGCCGCTCACCGCCGCCGCCGCCTGGAGTGCCGCGCTCTGCTACACCCTGCAGATCTATTTCGACTTCTCAGGCTATTCCGACATGGCGATCGGGCTCGCGCTCATGTTCGGCCTGCGCCTGCCGTTCAACTTCGACGCGCCGTACCGCGCCGTCTCGATACGCGACTTCTGGCGGCGCTGGCACATCACGCTGTCGCGCTTCCTGCGCGACTACCTCTACATCCCGCTCGGCGGCAACCGGGTCAGCCCGCCGCGCCAGGCCGCCAACGTCATCCTGACGATGCTGCTCGGCGGCCTGTGGCACGGCGCCGCCTGGAGCTTCGTCGCCTGGGGCGGCCTGCACGGCGTCGCCCTGGCGGCGAACAGTGCCTGGGACCGCTCGCGCCTCGCTATGCCGCGCCCGCTCGGCTGGCTGCTCACCATGCTGTTCGTGGTCGCCGGCTGGGTGCTGTTCCGCGCCGAGAGCTTCGCCACCGCCGCCTCGATGCTGCGCTCGATGGCGGGCTTCGGCCCGGCCGGGCGCTACCATCTCGACAACGCGCTGGAGGTGTACCTCGCCGGCCTCGTCGCCGTCATCGGCCCGACCAGCCAGGCGGTGGCGCTCAGCCACCTGCGCCCGCGCGCCTGGCTCGCCGTGCCGGTCGGCCTCGCCGCCCTCTTCGCCCTGCTCCTCACCGGTGGCCGAATACCCAATGCCTTCATCTACTTCCGCTTCTGAGCCCGCTGTTCCCGCGCCTGCTGGCGCGGCATCCTGGCGGCGCTTCCTGCGCACGCTGGTCGCGACGCTCCTCGTCGCCGGCGCCCTCGTCTACGGCTTCGTCGCCGTCATCGACCCGTGGGACATGCTGCCGCTGTCGCCGCCGCTGCCGCGCGTACCAATCTCCACCAACGCGCGGTTCTCGTTTCCCGCCCTCGCCCGCCAGCAACGCTTCGACGCCGCCCTGTTCGGCACCTCGACCGGCCGGCTGATGCGCCCCGCCACGCTCGACCCGCTGCTCGGAACCAGGCTCGCCAACCTCGCGATGAACAGCGCCTCCGCCTGGGAGCAGAGCCGGCTGCTCACGCTCTTTCTGCGCCGACACCCGGCGCCGCGCCTGGTGATGATCGACATCGACGCCGCCTGGTGCCGGCCGGGCATGATCTTCGAGCGCGAGGTCCGGCCGCTGCCCAGGTGGATGTACCGCGGCTCGCCCTGGCAGGGCTACCGCCACATCTTCAACCTCTACGCGGTGCAGGAAGCCGCCAACCAGCTGTCGGTCATGCTCGGCTGGAAACCCCCGCGCTACGGCCTCGACGGCTACACCAACTTCCTGCCGCCCGATCAGCGTTACGACCCGGCGCGCGTCGGCGCGACCTTCCGCGACTGGGGCGCGCCGTCCCGGGCGCCGGCGACCACCGCGCCCCTCAGCTTTCCGACCGACGCCCTGCTCGCCGAGGACCTCGCCGCCATCCCCGCCGCCACCCCGAAACTGCTGTTCCTGCCGCCGATCACCGCCGAGCAGCAGGGCGCCGACGGCACCGAACTCGCCCGCGTCTGGGCCACCTGCAAACGCTCGGTGCTGAACGTCGCCGCAGGCGTGCCGAACGTCACCGTCGTCGACTTCATGCTCGCCAACGCCGTGACGCTTGACCGCGGCAACTACTGGGACCCGATCCACTACCGCATCACCGTCGCCGAACGCATGATGTCCTCGCTCGGCCAGGTCTGGGCGGGCGACAGGCAGGCCAGCGACTTCTATCGGGTGCTGCGCTGGCGGTGACGCTATGGGTCAGGCACTTAGGTTATACAAGCATGTGACCTAACGGTTTTCTAGTCTAGCCGCCGCCGATTTCGCCGCCGAGTGTCGCAAGCGATGGGACCGCAGCTGCGGCTAAGTAAGTGACGACTTCCCTCTGAATGTCACCTTCGGTCTCTTGGCGCGCCGCGCACCTGCTTGCCCATGGCCTCCCCGGATGCAACACGTCCCAGCGCGGCCGCAAACCGCTGTACCGCCCAGCGCCGGGGTCGTGATTTCCAAACCCGTCCACCAAGCGGTTCCAAACAGGGGCGAAATGGCTAATCAGCAAGCCCTCGGCCAACGGTATCCAAAGGTCCTGCACCACCAGGAAACGGCAAGAGAAGTCTCCAATCCTCAAGCTGTCCGTGGCCGCGACACTTTCGGCGTGCTCCCGCAACCGATTGAATAAGGCGGTGTTATCGGTCGCGGCTAGGTTGAGGGCACCTTTTCGACCTCCTGGCGGGATCGCCTTGCCCACGTAGATCGGCCATTTGGGACGCTCCCTTTCCCGGTTCTCCTCGGCGATCAAACGATAGGCGGGGAACGGACCAGAGTAATAAATCGCGTAGATGCCAGCGCCTCGGAACTGCGACAACCCGTCAAGCCGCCGCGCCCTCTTTTCCAGCAATGCCTTCGTCACGGCAATCGCGAGGTTTTTGGTGTTCAGGGGGTTGAACGGGGCCGCGTCTCCGGCTTCCCCGAGAAGCGGCTCCTCGCTCTCCCGATCCCACTCGATATCGTCGGCACCTGGTGGACTTCCGCGTGGCGACTTGGTCATGCCCGCCCGAGTGGCCCCGCGCTCGCGATCATGTCCCACTCCAACAATTTACCCGCGACGCTCGCGCCAACGACGTGCCCCAGCGGGAGCGGGACGGCGTTTCCAAGCTGGCGCATCGCTTCCGTCCACGAACCGTGGAACTTGAAGGCGTCGGGGAACCCTTGTAGCCGCGCGGATTCTCGGACCGTGAAATATCGCCCGCTACCGTCTGGCCGGATTAGCGCGTTCTCGCCTCCCGGCACGCCGTGGTCCCCAGCTTTCAATGTCTTCGCAGGCAGGTCTAGGGGGCTTCCGCTGTGACCCGGGTAGAACTTAGCGCCGGGCTGAAATCGATGGTCGGGAATGGCCCGCGCGTCCTCGGGACACAGTTCCGGGTCTGGAAGTCCGGCCAGGGCGTCGCGGACCGTTCGCCAGGGCTTACGCTCATCGGTGGGTTTCAGGTTGCCCTGTCGCGCCGCCAGGGTGGCGCCGCGAGCCTGTTCGGGCCGCTCGCCGCGCCCACGCGTCGGCACCTTGTGGCGCTCCCAGTAAGCCCCGGTGTCCCATTTTTCCGCGACTAGGGACTCCCTTGAATGCGTCGCTCGCGGGAAGGCCCAACGTATGGAGAGGTCGGCGCGAAAGCCAACGATGAAGACCCGCTCGCGCTTTTGCGGAACGCCAAAGTCCGCCGCGTTCAGGAGTTGCGAGACGACGTTGTAAGTGAGGCCGGCGCGCGCGCCGGCCGTTCTTTCCCTTTGCAGGCGTCGGAGGTGGGATACCCATGACTCCCCGTCGCGGGCGACTACCTCGGGAAACTCGAATTGGAGGGTGATATACGAGAAGTAGCTGGCAAAGCTCTCGCGTGTGAGACCCTTGACGTTTTCCACGATGAATGCGCGCGGTCGAAGTCGGCGCACCACGTCAACCATCGCGGGAAACATGTCACGGCGATCAAGATGCGCTTGGTGCTTCCCGCAAATCGAAAAGGGCTGGCAGGGAGGGCCACCAACGACGACATCCACAGGGCCGTCCAAGGCTTCATAAGCGAAGTCTCTCACATCTCCTTCTGTCAGGGGCCAATCGGCCACCAGCGGGTGTCCACGGCGCTGATTTTCACGAATGGTGTCGCAAGCCCAGCGATCCCACTCAATAACGGCCGAATGCTCAAATCCGGCGAGCGACATTCCCATTCCTAGGCCGCCTGCCCCGGCGAACAGCTCAACTGATGTCAGCATCTACCGGTCATCCCCGTTCCACGCGGACCCAAGAACGCAAGCACCCGCTCCGCGACCATGTCCGTATCAGTCAACTGACACTCCCAAACCGTTAAGGCTCTCCAGCCCGACCGCTCCAGCCGCTCCAGGATTTCGGCATCGCGTCTTCGGTTGCCCTCCAGCTTGGGCAACCAGAAATCAAGGCGTGACTTCGGCAACCGTGACAAGGGGCACGCCGGATCGGAATGGCGGTGCCAAAAGCAGCCATGAACGAAAATCACCTTCTTGCGCGATCCAAAGGCCAAGTCCGGCTTGCCGGGAAGATCCTTCCGATGCAGCCGGTAGCGATAGCCCATGCCGTGAACCATCCGACGTACGGCCATTTCAGGCTTAGTGTCCTTACCCTTGACGGCGCGCATGATGGCACGCCGCGCGTCCGGCACGTCAGCCAACGTCACGGAAACTCGGCATAGGCGTGATACCAAATGCCTCTTTCGATCGACCAAGCATATTCCAAACCGCGTGCGCGATCCCGTTGCTCACAAAGCCGGGTGACCCCAGAGATAATGCGGCGCTTTCCTGCGTTTGAGTCTCCACGTTTTCCGTCGTCGGAGAAAGGCGTCCATCACTCCGACAATGTTCCAAACGGACGTGTATAAGTGCTCAGGGCCCGGAAAGGCAAGGCAAAGGGCTCTGCCCTTTGATCCCGGTAAAGGCGGAGCCTTTACAATCCATTTTTGCTTCGCGAGGCGTCAAAGCAAAAGGCCAGGACTATGCCTGGCCTTCGCTTCTTCAGTCATACTCCTTGCCTCAGCCCAGCTGTTCGCCGTGCAGCACGACGTCCAGACCCTCGATCTCTTCCTCCCGGGCGACGCGTATGCCGATCGTGAGGTCGATGATCTTGAGCAGGATGAACGAGCACACCCCGCTCCAGACGACGGTGATCGCCACCGCCTCGCACTGGATGATGAACTGCGCGACCCCGCCGACGGTGCCGGTCGGCGCCGCGTCGGTCGCCGAAAGCGGGCCGTAGGCGAACACGCCGGTGAGCAAGGCGCCGACGATGCCGCCGATGCCGTGCACGCCGAAGGTGTCCAGGCTGTCGTCATAGCCGAGCAGGTGCTTGAGGCTGGTCGACGCCCAGAAGCAGATCACCCCGGCGGCAATGCCGATGATCAGCGAGGCGCCGGGCAGCACGTAGCCGGAAGCCGGCGTGATGGCGACCAGCCCGGCGACCGCGCCCGAGATGATGCCGAGCACCGAAGGCTTGCCCTTGGTGATCCACTCGACGAACATCCAGGCGAGCGCCGCCGCCGCGGTCGCGATCTGCGTCGCCGCCATCGCCATGCCGGCCCGCCCGTTCGAGGCGACGGCGGAGCCGGCGTTGAAGCCGAACCAGCCGACCCAGAGCAGCGAGGCGCCGATCACCGCGTAAGTGAGGTTGTACGGCGCCATGTTCTCGTGCCCGTAGCCGACGCGCTTGCCTAGCACCAGCGCGCAGACCAGCCCGGCGACGCCGGCGTTGATGTGCACGACCGTGCCGCCGGCGAAGTCGATGGCGCCGAACGCGCCGATCCAGCCGGTGGCGCTCCACACGCCATGCGCAATCGGGCAGTAGACGATGATCGACCACAGCACCATGAAGATGCACATCGCCGAGAACTTCATCCGGTCGGCGAAGGCGCCGGCGATCAGCGCCGGGGTGATGATCGCGAACGTCATCTGGAACATCATGTAGACGGTCTCGGGGATCGTGAACGTCGTCGCGTTGGCGCTGCCGGCGCCAAGCACGAACGGCACGTCATTGCCCTTGCTGATCCCCGCCCCGATGCCGTTCAGCATGAAGCGCGACAGGTCGCCGATATACGGCGAGCCGGTCGAGAAGGCGAGGCTGTAGCCGATCACCATCCAGGTGACGGTGATGAGGCAGCACACGGCGAAGGCCTGCATGAGCGTCGCCAGGATGTTCTTCTTGCGCACCATCCCGGCATAGAACAAAGCGAGCCCCGGAACCGTCATCATCAGCACCAGCGCCGTGCTGGTCAGCATCCAGGCGGTGTCGCCGCTGTCGAGCTTGGCGACGGCGCCTGGAT
>CAXTSD010000058.1:0-10368 GCA_964246775.1 uncultured Acetobacteraceae bacterium
ATGTCGACCAGACCGCCGCCGAACAGGCCGGCCGCGGCAGCGTACGGCTTTGCCATCGGGCCGGAAACCTCGATCCGGGCCACAAGCGGCTCGGGCGGCAACGCGGCGCGGCGCAGATGCGCGAACGGCGCGGCGCGCGCATACGGATCGGCGCCGTCGTCGCCCGCGATCACCCGCAGCGCCGTGAGCGCAGTGTCGACGTCGCGCGCGAACACCGACACCGTCTCGATCGAGCGGCAGGCAGGAACGACCCCGGTCGCCGGCACGCTGCCGAGGGTCGGCTTGAAGCCGACGATGTGGCCGAACATCGCCGGCACCCGCCCCGATCCGGCGGTATCCGTGCCGAGCGCCAGCCTCACGATCCCGGCCGCGACCGCGACCGCCGATCCGGACGACGAGCCGCCAGGCACGCGCGTCGCGTCGAACACGTTGCGCGGCACGCCATACGGGCTGCGCACGCCGACCAGCCCCGTCGCGAACTGGTCGAGATTGGTCTTGCCCATCACGATCGCCCCGGCCGCGAGCAGCCGCGCGACGCAGGGCGCGTCGCGCTCCGGGCGATAGGCGAAACCAGGGCAGGCGGCCGTCGTCGGCAGGCCCGCGATGTCGATGTTGTCCTTGATCGCGACCGGCACGCCCCACAGCGGCCGGCCGCGCGGACCCTCCTCGACGAGGGCATCCGCGCGCTGGCGCAGCGCCGCGTCCGGCACCCGGGTGATCCACAGCGCGCCATCGGCGTGTCCGCGGTCCGCCGCGATGGCGGCGTCGACGGCATCGGTCGGCGTCATCGCCGATGCCGACGGCATGATCCGATCGCCTACTTGACGAACCCGAACATCTTCGCCCGCTCGTCGCGGACGCGCTCCGGATCCTCCACCACCTCGCGGGCGAAATCCTTGAGCTCGGCCGGCACATACCAGTGCAACTGGTTGCTGTGATAGGCCGACCACACTGCCTCGGCGACTTCGGCCGGCGGGACGAGCCGCCACATGCCGTCCGGCGGCGCCATCGCGCGCATTGAATCGGGCAGGATCGGGGTGTCGATCAAGCCGGGAAGCAGGTCGGCGGCGCGCAGCCCGTAACGCTGCAGCTCGACCGAGAGCGCTTCCGTCAAGCCGCGCACCGCGTGCTTGGTCGCCGAGTAGACGGCGATCCCGCCGGTGCCCCAGATCGCCGACGAGGACGAGGTGGTGAGGCACAGCGCGTTCGGCGTCGCGCGCAACAGCTTCATCGCCGCCTGTATGCCGATCATCACGCCGAGGAAATTGACGTTGACGATCTTCATCACGTCGTCCCAGGCGAGCTCGTCGAACAGGCCGCTGATGCCGATGCCGGCATTGTTGAACAGCAAGTCGAGCGTGCCGCCCGTGGCGGCGCCGAACGCGTCGACGGCGCCGGCGAAGGCCGAGCGATCAGAGACGTCGAGGACCGCGAACAGGCCGGCTTCTGGACCGATCTCGGCGGCGAGCGCGTCAAGGCCGGCGCGGTCGCGATCAAACGCGCCGACGAACCAGCCGTTGCGGGCGAACAGGGTCGCCGTCGCGCGGCCGATGCCGGAGGCGGCGCCGGTGACGAAGATCGACTTCTGGTCGCCGCTCGCACTCATGCCTGGCCCTCCTGCTTGGCGCCGATCGGCTCGCCGTCCAGTTCGAGGCCGGCGAACGAGCCTTCCTGCCGCCACTCGCGCAGCAGCTCGATGAAGGCGACCGGCCCGGCGCCGTAGGAGGCGCTGCGGCTGGCCGCCTCCGAGGCGCGGCCCTCGTTGTTGTAGTAGCCGGGCGTGCAGGCCTCGAGGAACTTACGCCGCCGCTCGCTCTGCATCATGATCGTATCGACCCAGGCCTGCTCCGCCTCCGCCGTCGTCTCGATCACGGCGGTGCCATGCCCGAGACAATACTCGACGATGTGGGCGACGTGCTTTGACTGCTCGTCAAGCATGTGCGGGAAATTCGCCGACATGCCGGATTGCGAGTGGCTCAGCACGAAGCAGTTGGGAAAGCCGCGGCTGTGCATGCCGTGCAGCGTCACCATGCCGCCGTCCCACTTGTCGGTGAGCGACAGCCCGCCGACGCCGCGCACCGCGAACCCCGACCGCCGGGAGAAGTCGGTCGCCACCTCGAAGCCGGTGGCGAAGATCAGGCAGTCGAGCGGGTATTCAACTCCGGCGGCGACGACGCCCGCCGCCGTGATGCGCTCGACGCCACGCCCGGCGGTGTCGACCAGCGTCACGTTGGCCCGGTTGAAGACCTGCAGGTACTCGTCGTGGAAGCACGGCCGCTTGCAGAACAGGCTGAACCACGGCTTGAGCGCCTCCGCCGTCGCCGGGTCGTTGACGATGCTGCTCATCCGCTCGCGGATCTGGACCATCTTCTCCATATCCGCCTCTTCCAGCAGCGCCGCCGGGTCGGCGTTGGCGGGATTGGCGGCGAACTTCTCGCGAACCGCGCGGGCAAGCACCGTCCAGCCGTCGCCGACCAGGTCCTCGACGGCGAGATGGCCGGCGAGCTGGCTGGTGAAGCTCTCGATCCGGCGCTGCTGCCAGCCCGGCTCGAGGCTCGCGACCCAGTTGGGATCGGTCGGCGAATTGTTGCGCGCGTCGACCGAGGACGGGGTGCGCTGGAACACGTAGAGGTGCTTGGCCGCGGCGGCGAGCGGCGGCACGCACTGGATTGCGGTCGCGCCGGTGCCGATGATGCCGACGCGCTTGTCGTTCAGACCGTCGAGCGGCTCGGTCGCGCTGCCGCCGGTATAGGCGTAGTCCCAGCGGCTGGTGTGGAAGCTGTGCCCGGCGAAGCTCTCGATCCCCGGAATGGTCGGAAGCTTCGGCCGGTTGAGTGGCCCGGTGGTCAGCACGACGAAGCGCGCCTGCATGCGGTCGCCACGGTCGGTCTCGACAAGCCAGCGCGAGGCGGCGGCGTCCCACTCGAGCGACGTCACCTGGGTCGAGAAGCAGGCATCGTCGTAGAGCCGGAAGCGCTCGGCGATGCGCTTGCAATGGGCGCGGATTTCCGCCGCCTTGGAGTAGCGCTCGACCGGCATGTAGCCGGTCTCCTCGAGCAGCGGAAAGTAGATGTAGGATTCGATGTCGCAGGCGGCGCCGGGATAGCGGTTCCAGTACCAGGTGCCGCCGACATCGCTCGCCGCCTCGACGATGCGCACCTTGGCGACACCCGCCTGCCGCATCCTGGCGGCGGTGAGCAGCCCGCCGAAGCCGCCGCCGACGACGAGCACGTCGACCGCGTCGTTCAGCGCCGCACGCGGCGGCGCGGCGCCGTAAGGATCATCGAGCAGGCGCGAGAACTTCTTGCCGATGTCCTGGCCGACGTCGTGATAGGTGCGTTCGCCATCGCCCGGCGTTCGCCGCAGCCGCTCGATGCGGTAGCGCTCGCGGATCTCGTCCATGCTCGGGGCGGTCGGCGCGGAACTGACTTCGAGAGGCGGCATGCTGGGATTTCCTAGCGTATCAGGCCGAGCGTATCGGGTCTGTTTGGGACGGGGCAAAAGCCAGGGGCAGGGCAACGCCGTCGCGAAGGCGTCGGGTCGCGAGCGCCCTGCGAGTCACGCGGCCCGCTTCAGACGAACAGAGCGGCGACACCGCTCGGCGTCGGACAGCGACAACCGAAGGCGGCCTGCCTGCGCCCATCCGAGCCTCCCCCCCCCGTTCGGCCGTTTCGGCCATTTATGGAACGCGCGTGCCGACTGCACAACGGTCCCGTCGTGGAGTGACACGACGGCTTGTCAAATACAAGCGGCTTGATCTGATCAAGACGCGGTGTGCTTGCGGTCGTAGAGGATTGCGCGGTGACTGCCCTTGTGGCGGCGGTGCAGGCGCGCGACTGAGGCGATCATGGAACAGGGCGTGCGGACGGAGCGGAGGTGGGGCGCCAAGACGGCTGACGAGCGCCGGGCATCGCGACGGCTCGCCATCATGCGGGCGGCGATCAGGCTGTATGGCGCATCGGGCTATCGAAGCGCGACGGTGAAGGCGATCTGTGCCGGCGCCGGACTGACGGAGCGCTACTTTTACGAATCGTTCGCCAATGGCGAGGATCTGTTGTGCGAGTGTTTTCGGGAGGTCACGCGTGACCTGATCATCGACATGCGAGCCGCGGCGCGCCACGACGGCCGGGCGCCGCTCGCGCGCGTCCGCGCGGCCTTGCTGGTGTACTTCAACCAGCTTCGGCAACGCCCCGCCGCGGCGCGCCTGTTCCTGCTCGAGATGGCGAGCGTGAGCGCGGCCACGCAGGCGCTGGTTTCGGTCAGCCTCGATCAGTTCGGCGCGCTGCTGCTCGATACGCTGCGCAGCGGGCGGAACCATGATCGTCAGGTCTCGCCGCTGCTGCTCCGCGGCGCGATCGGCGGCGGCCTGCACGTCGCGCAAGCCTGGATCGCGACCGGTTACGCCGAGCCCGTCGAGGTTGTCGCCGATGCGGCGCTGCGCCTCTACGCGGTCGTCGCCGAGAACCTCGAAGGCGAGACGCGAGCCAGGCATTGAGCCGTCTTGCGTTTGCCGGACCGCGCCTCGGAGTGGCAGTGTGCCTTGGCGCTGCCTCAGGCAGCTTTCCGCAAAGATCGGAGATACGAGACGATGCGCCTCTATCGCCTGCCCAGGCACACCGGTTTTGACGACCTGACGCTGACCGAGGCGGCGGTGCCGAAATGCGGGCGCGGCCAGGTCCTGGTGCGCATGCGCGCCGCCGCGCTGAACTTCCGCGACCTGTCGGTGGCGACCGGCAAATACGCGTTGAGCACGCTGCCGCCCGACCTGGTGCCGCTCTCGGACGGCGTCGGCGAGGTCGTCGAGATCGCTGACGGCGTCACCCGCGTCGCCGTCGGCGACCGGGTCGCGGGCATCTTCATGCAGGGCTGGCTGGGCGGCGCGTTGGAGCCGCAGCACACCGGGAGCGCGCTCGGCGGCGCCATCGACGGCGTGCTCGCCGAATACGTCGTGTTCGACGAGCATGGCGTGGTGCGGGTTCCCGAACACCTCTCCGACGAACAGGCGGCGACGCTGCCCTGCGCCGCCGTCACCGCCTGGAACGCGCTCTACGGCCTCCATCCGCTGCAGCCGGGCCAAACGGTGCTGGTGCTCGGCACCGGCGGCGTCTCCATCTTCGGGCTGCAATTCGCCCGCGCCGCCGGTGCGAGGGTGATCGTCACCTCGTCAAGCGACGAGAAGCTGGCGCGCGCGATCGCGATGGGCGCTTCCGACGGCGTGAACTACGCCGCCAATCCCGACTGGCAGGATGCGGTGCGCGAGCTGACCGACGGGCGCGGCGTCGATCACGTGGTCGAGGTGGGCGGCCCGGGAACGCTTGGCCGCTCGCTCGGCGCGGTGCGCAATGGCGGGGTCGTCACCCTGATCGGCGTATTGACGCGGGGCCAGATCGACCCGATGACGATCTTCCTGAGCGGCGGCATCGTGCGCCCGATCTATGTCGGCTCGCGCCAGATGTTCGAGGCGATGAACCGGGCGATCTCGCTGCATCGCCTGCAGCCGGTCGTCGATCGCGTGTTCGCCTTCGAGGAAGCGCGCCAGGCCTACCGATACCTGAAAGGGGCGACCCACCTCGGCAAGGTCGTCATCAAGATCGGCTGACGACACGCTGGCGAGGCCGAGCGGACCCCGTGCGGTCACAGCAATTGGGCGATCACCTCCGCCTTCCACTCCCGCAGGCGCTCGCCGAGGCCGCGGCGCCGCCAGGCCGCGAGATCGACCGGCTTTGACGTCGCCAGATCGGCGCGAAACACCGCCTCCATCTGGCCGCCGAACTCGGCGCCAAGAATGATGGCGTCGATCTCGTTGTTCCAGACCGTGCTGCGCCAGTCGAGGTTGGAGGAACCGACCGCCGACCAGGCGCCGTCGATGACCGCGGTCTTGGCGTGCAGTATGCGGCCCTGGAACTCGTGCAGCGTCACGCCCGCCCTGAGCAGGGCGCCATACCTCGCACGCCCCGCCGCCACCGCGTTGTCGCTGGTGCTGCGTCCGGGCACGATCAGTGCCACGTCGACGCCGCGCCGCGCCGCCGCCTCAAGCGCCCGCAGCATATCGGGCGTCGGCACGAAGAAGCCGGTCGTGAGATGCACCGAATGCCGCGCCAGCGCCATCGCCGCAAGCAGGGTGCGATAGATCAGCGGATGGCCGTTATCCGGCGCGCCGTCGATCGCCTGCACGCTCAAGCCGCCCGGCAGCGCCGCCGGCGCCGGCGGCGGAGCGGCAATCGGCGCTCCCTTCTGCTGGCGCCACGTCTCGGTGAAATAATGCTCGAACTGCGCCACGACAGGCCCCGTGATGCGCACGTCGGTGTCGCGCCACGCCGCGTCGTCGGGGTCGACGGCTTCGCTGGCGCCGTTCTCATAGACGCGGCTGATGTTGACGCCGCCGGTAATTGCCACCTGCCCATCGACGCAGAGCAGCTTGCGGTGATCGCGATCGTTCAGGTTGACCGGCACCCTGGCATTGGGGGCGAGCGGGTTGTACTTTACCAGCCGGACGCCGCCTCGCCGCAGCCGGTCGAACAGCGCCTGCGAGGTGTCGAGCGTGCCCCAGGCGTCATAGATTAGGTTCACCTCAACGCCACGTCGCCGCGCCGCCAGCAGCAAGTCGGCAAATCCGCCGCCAGCCGTGTCGTCGAACTCGTAGCTTTCCATGTCGATGCGCAGGCGGGCCGCCCCGATCGAGCCCGCCAAGGCGCCGAACGCGGCGGGGCCGTTGATCAGCAGCGTTACCTGATTGCCTGGCAGGAACGGGCGATGGGCGAAGCGTTCGCCTTGCTGGCGCATGAGATCGAGGCTCCGCGCCGGATCGGCACCCGCCTCGGCGGCCAGCAGGTCCGGGCTTGCGCCAGGCGGCGGCGCGACGGCGCAGCCGGCCAGCGCGAGCAGGCAGGCAACAACCACGAACAGGCGGGCGGAAGCGCTCATGCCGCACAGCCTGCGCCGCCGAGATTAACAATCCGATAAGCCGGCGCTCTTGCAACGGCCGAGCGCACGCGCCGATTGCGTGCGGAACCGAAACAGCGTTCGATTGTTGTGCTGTCTCATGCCATGACGCGAGGGAGTTGGACATGGACAAGACTGTAGCCGGCCTGATCGGCGCCGTGACGGTGCTGGCGGGCGCGGCGCCGGCTCAGGCGATGACGGCCGCCCCGCAAACCATTGCCTCGGCGTTGCAGGCAAGCTCATATGCCGACCTGCTGAGGCCGATCCCGAACGCGCTCGCACTGCTGCAGGCGTCGGCGCAGGTCGCTCCGACGCCGGCAGACTCAGCGCCCGAAGCGCCGGCCGTGATCGAGGAGGTGCAATATCACCACCATCATCACCACCATCACCATTTCCGGCGGCGTCATCACCACCACCACCACCATCATCACCATCACCACCTCTTTTGAGGCATGACGGCGGCGGCCGGCCGTTACTTCGCCTTGGCTGACTTGGCGGCGCCGAAGATGCGGCGATAGGTGCCGTCGAACACCGTGTCAGTGGACGAGACCCACTGCGTGTCGGCCGAAAGCGTGCTCCTGCTGGCATAGATGCGTTGCGACTGCAGCTCGCGTTCGGCCGCCTCCGCCTCCGGCATCTCGATCAGCTCGAGCTTGTCGTCCGCCGGCACGATCGCGAGCTGCAGGAACGGCTCGCCGGTGCGAAACACGTGCGTCTGCCCCTCCGCCGGCGCCTTGAACACGACGAAGAAGATCATCGGCCACCAGTGCCGCAGCACCGCCGGCACCGCGATCGGCACCTCTCCCGTGGTGTCGGTGTAGAACCGGGGATGCGTCTCGGTCTTGACCGCATAGCCCTCGTCCACCTTGAGGTCGAGCAGTATCTGGTAGGTGTAGTACGCGGCGCCGAAGCTGCGAAACGCCGGCCGACGCGCCGGCTGCTCAGGCGCTTCGTCGAACGCGCCTTCGAACACCAGCGAACCCTGCCGGGTGCTGACGCGCAGCTCGTCGTCATAGGGGTAGGAAACTTCGATCGCCGCCCTGGCCGCCTCGGAGAACGGGATGCAATGCCAGGGCTGCTCATGCGAGCCGTCCGCCCGCGGCTCGGCATCGCCGGCCCAGCCCGGAACCTCAAGCCTGGTCCGGCGTGGACGAAGCCTCGCGTCGGCCAGCCGGTATTTGACCGTCGCCATCCAGGTCGCCTCCTCTGCCCGTCGCCGGTGCTCCTGTAGCGCAGCGACGACGACAGATCGAGCGCCGCCGCCCGTTCGAGACCGAGCCGACGCCCGCGCGCCGCCGTCAGCGATCGCGGTTGTCGACCAGCTCCTCGACCACCGCCGGATCGGCGAGCGTCGAGACGTCGCCGAGCTCGTCCGTATCGTTGGCGGCGATCTTGCGCAGGATGCGGCGCATGATCTTGCCCGAACGCGTCTTCGGCAGGCCCGGCGCCCACTGGATGCGGTCGGGCGCCGCGATCGGCCCGATTTCGCGCCGCACCCAGGCGACCAGATCCTGCTTCAGCGTCTCGCTCGGCGCCACACCCTGCTTCAGCGTCACATAGGCGTAGATGCCCTGGCCCTTCACCTCGTGCGGGAAGCCGACCACCGCGGCTTCGGCGACGGCGCCGTTGGCGACCAGCGCGCTCTCCACCTCGGCGGTGCCCATGCGGTGGCCGGAGACGTTGATCACGTCGTCGACGCGGCCGGTGATCCAGTAATAGCCGTCGGCGTCGCGTCGCGCCCCGTCGCCGGTGAAATACCTGCCCGGATAGGTGGTAAAATAGGTCTCGATGAAGCGCTGGTGGTCGCCGTACAAGGTGCGCATCTGGCCGGGCCAGCTATCGGCGATGCAGAGATTGCCCTCCGCAACGCCGTCGAGCACCTGCCCCTCGGCATCGACCAGCAGCGGCTTGATCCCGGGCAGCGGCAGCGTCGCCGAGCCGGGCTTGGTCGCGGTCGCGCCCGGCAGCGGGCTGATCAGTATGCCGCCGGTCTCGGTCTGCCACCAGGTATCGACGATCGGGCAGCGCTCCTCGCCGACCACCTCGTGATACCAGCGCCACGCCTCGGGGTTGATCGGCTCGCCGACGCTGCCGAGGATTCGCAAGGACGATCGGTCGTGCTTCCTCACCGGCGCGTCGCCCTCGCGCATCAGGGCGCGTATCGCGGTCGGCGCGGTGTAGAAGATGTTGACCTTGTGCGCCGCCACCACCTGCCACAAGCGGCCGTGGTCGGGGTAGTTCGGCACCCCCTCGAACATCAGCGTGGTGGCGGCGTTGGCGAGCGGGCCGTAGACGATGTAGGTGTGGCCGGTGATCCAGCCGACATCGGCGGTGCACCAGTAGATCTCGCCCGGCTTGTAGTCGAACACCATCTCGTGGGTGAAGCTCGCCCACATCATGTAGCCGCCGGTGGTGTGCACGACGCCCTTTGGCTTGCCGGTGCTGCCGGAGGTGAACAGCAGGAACAGCGGGTCCTCCGCCGCCATCTCCTCCGGCTCGCAATCTGGAGCTTCGGCGGCGAGCAGCGCGTCGTAGGCGAAATCCCGCCCCGCTTGCATCGGCACCGACGCGCCGGTGACCGGCACGACAATGACTTGGGCGACCGTCGGGCAGCGCTCGAGCGCCGAGTCGGCGCTGGTCTTGAGCGGCACGACGCGGCCGCCGCGCCGGCCCTCGTCGGCGGTGATCAGCAGCGTGCTGCCGCAGCCCTCGATCCGGCTCGCCAGGCTGTCGGCCGAAAACCCGCCGAACACCACGGAATGCACCGCCCCGATGCGGGCGCAGGCCAGCATCGCGACCGCCGCCTCGGGCACCATCGGCAGATAGATCGTCACCCGGTCGCCTTTCGCGACGCCGAGCCGGCGCATCGCGTTGCCGAGCCGGCAGACCTGCTCGTAGAGCTCGCGGTAGGTGATGCGCCGCACGCGCCCCGGCTCGTCGCCCTCGAACAGGATCGCCACCTGCCCGCCACGCCGCTTGAGGTGACGGTCAAGGCAGGACACCGAGGCGTTCAGCCGGCCGTCCTCGAACCATTTGATCGAGACGTCGCCCTCGAAACTGGTGTTCTTGATCACCGTCGGCTCGCGCGACCAGGCGATGCGGTCGAGCTCGCCGGTCCAGAACTCGTTCGGCTCCAGCGCCGCGTGGTTGCTCATCAGGCGGTAGCGCTCGGCATTCACATGCGCCGAGGCGGCGATGCCCGGCTTCACATGGAACAACGGATGGTTGGTCATCGCGCCTCTCCTGCCAGGCGCTCGTCGCGACGCCCTGAGGACACCGAGGCTAGAGCCGGGGGTGAAGGCAAGGCAAGCAAAGCCCGGATACGTCGCCCGCTCCGTCGATCGGCGCCGGAACAAACGGCGTTAACCGGAAAGGCGAGGGCTCTGAGGCTGTGAATCTTTCCTCATTCGTGATTCGCTGTGATTT
>CAXTSD010000059.1:0-10366 GCA_964246775.1 uncultured Acetobacteraceae bacterium
CGCAACGCGCGGCCCCGGCGCGCGGAACGCCGCGAGGCCGCCCGCGATCACTCCCGCCGCGCCGCACGTCAAGCCCAGCACCAAGCCGAGGCGTGCGCCTAGGCGGCTTCGCATTCGGCTGGAGTGCGGCTCAGGCGGCGCGGAACAGGATCGAGGCGTTGGTGCCGCCGAAACCGAAACTGTTGGACAGCGCGACGTCGACGCGGCGCTGCTGCGCCTGCTTGCCCACCCGGTCGATCACGCTGTCGCGGCTCGGCGCCTCGAGGTTGAGGGTGGGCGGCACGACGCCGTCGCGTATGGCGAGGATCGAGAAGATCGCCTCGATGGCGCCGGCGGCACCCAGCAGGTGTCCGGTCGCCGACTTGGTGGACGACATCGCGAGGCCGCGCGCGCTGTCGCCGAAGACGTTCTCTACCGCCTCCAGCTCGAGATCGTCGCCCATCGGCGTCGAGGTGCCGTGCGCGTTCACGTACTGGACCTGGTCGGGGGTGAGGCCGCCGTTGTGGAACGCCGCCCGCATCGCCCGGTAGGCGCCGTCATGGTTCGGCGCCGGGGCGGTGATGTGGAACGCATCGCCCGATAAGCCGTAGCCGGCGACCTCGGCGTAGATTTTCGCATCGCGCCTGCGCGCATGTTCGTATTCTTCCAGCACGACGATGCCGGCGCCCTCGCCCATGACGAAGCCGTCGCGGTCGCGGTCCCAGGGGCGGGAGGCGGCGGCGGGGGTGTCGTTGAACGCGGTCGACAGCGCGCGCGAGGCGCAGAAGCCGCCGATGCCGAGCGCGCAGACCGCCGCCTCGGCGCCGCCGGCGACCATCACGTCGGCGTCGCCCAGCATGATCAGGCGCGCCGCGTCGCCGATCGCGTGCACGCCTGTCGCGCAGGCGGTCACCGCCGAGTGGTTCGGGCCGCGGAAGCCGTAGCGGATCGAGACGTGGCCGGAGATCAGGTTGATCAGCGCCGAGGGAATGAAGAACGGCGACAGGCGCTTGACCTTGCCCTCATGCACCTGGATCGACGCGTCGTAGATCGTCTGCAGGCCGCCGATGCCCGAGCCGATCATCACGCCCGAGGCGTTGCGGTCGTCCTCGCCGTCGGGCAGCCAGCCGGAATCCTCGATCGCCTCGACGGCGGCGACGATGCCGAGATGGATGAAGCGGTCCATCTTCTTCAGATCCTTGTGCGGGATCCACTCGGTGAGGGTGAGCCCGCCGGCCTCGCGCAGCCCGGCCGGAACCTCGCCCGCGACCTTGGCCGGCAGCTCCGACGTGTCGAAGGACTGGATGGCGCCGATGCCGCTGTCGCCACGTATCAGGCGCCGCCAGACGTGCTCGACGCCGACCCCGAGCGGGCAGGCGATGCCCATGCCGGTGACGACGACGCGTCGATCGGAGCGCATCGTGAGGCTATCCCGTCCTCAGGCCGCCTTCTGCTTCTCGATATAGTCGATCGCGTCCTTCACGGTGCTGATCTTCTCGGCCGCGTCCTCGGGGATCTCGACGCCGAATGCCTCCTCGAACGCCATGACGAGTTCGACCGTGTCGAGGCTGTCGGCGCCGAGGTCGTCGATGAACGACGCCTCCGGGGTGACCTTGCTCTCCTCGACGCCGAGATGCTCCACCACGATCTTTTTAACCTTGTCGGCGATCTCGCTCATCGATCTCAGATCCCTGTCTATAGCTACGGGTGACGTGAAGTGGTCCGGCCGGTGGTCGCGGCCGGCATGTCGTGGAACCAAGCCGGCTGGCAGCTAGCATGGTTCCAACCGGGTCGCCAATGCAATGCGGCAAGCCGCCCATCAAGGGAGGACGTGAGGCAGGCTACAGCATCGCCATGCCGCCATTCACGTGCAGCGTCGCCCCGGTGACCCAGGCCGCCTCGTCCGACGCCAGATAGACGACAGCGCCCGCGACTTCCTCCGGCCGGCCCATCCGGCCGAGCGGAATGGCGCCGAGCAGGCGGGCGCGCTGCGCCTCGGCCAGCACCGCCGTCATCCTGGTCTCGACGAAGCCGGGGGCGACGACGTTGACGGTGATGCCGCGCGAGCCGACCTCCTGCGCCAGCGACTTGCTCATGGCGGCGAGCCCCGCCTTGGCCGCCGCGTAGTTCGCCTGACCCGGATTGCCGGTCGAGCCGACGATGCTCGAGATGCCGATGATCCGGCCGGTCCGGCGCCGCACCATGCCGCGCAACGCCGCGCGCGCGAGGCGGAACGGCGCGGCGAGATCGACATCGAGCACTGCCCGCCAGTCCTCGTCGCTGAGGCGCAGCGCCAGCATGTCGCGCGTGAGCCCGGCATTGTTGACCAGGATGCCGAGCGGCCCGGCCAGCCGCTCCGCCTCGGCGATCAGGCCGTCCGCCGCCGCCGCGTCCGACAGGTCGGCGACCGCGACGTGCGCCCGTTCGCCCAGCTCGGACGCCAACGCCTCCAGCGCCTCGCGCCGAGTGCCGGACAGCACGACCGCGGCGCCCTGGGCGTGCAGCGCCCGGGCGATTGCGCCACCAATGCCGCCCGACGCACCGGTCACCAGCGCGGTCTTGCCACTCAGATCAAACATCAATTTTTTCCAGGGAAGGCGAGTAAAAAAACCCAGGGCTCTGCCCTGGACCCGGGCACCCATCGCACAAGTGCGACGGGAACCCGGCGCTGGGCCGAGCCGGCCCAGACCGGCATCTATTGGAGTCTCAGCACCCGGCCTTTCTCGCTTTGCGAAGCATTTACCCAATCATCCCACACACTCCAAACTCAGAGCTGAGACGCAGAACCAAATAAATGGATTTTAAAGGCTCCGCCTTTGATGGAGTCCAGAGGCAAAGCCTCTGGCCTTGCTTTGCCTTGCCTTCAGAGCACCTTGAGCAGTGCCTCGATCTCGCCGGGACTGCCGGCCGAGGCGGTGGCGGCGTCGGGGAGGATGCGTTTGACCAGTCCGGCGAGCACCTTGCCGGCGCCGAGTTCGATGAAGCTGTCGACGCCCATGGCGGCGGCCGTGGTGACGCTTTCGCGCCAGCGCACGGTGCCGGTGATCTGGGCGACCAGCAGGCGGCGGATTTCGTCGGGGTCGGTGGCCTTGGCGGCGGTGACGTTGGCGATCAGCGGCACGATCGGCGGCGCGATTGGCGCCGCGTCGAGCGCTTCCGCCATCACGTCGGCGGCGGGTGACATCAGGGCGCAGTGGAAGGGTGCGGAGACCGGCAGCAGCATGGCGCGCTTCACGCCGTCGGCCTTGGCGATCCCGACGGCGCGATCGATCGCTTCGCGGTGGCCGGAGATCACCACCTGGCCGCCGCCGTTGTCGTTGGCGGCGGCGACGACCTGATGCCGCTCGGTGCCGTCCTCGGCGGTGAAGGTCCTGGCGCGGGCGCAGATCGCCTCGGCCTGCGCCATGTCGACGCCGAGCAGGGCGGCCATCGCGCCCGCCCCCTGCGGCACGGCGGCCTGCATCGCGCTGCCGCGCTGGCGCAGCAGGGCGGCGATGGCGGCGACGGACAGGCTGCCGGCGGCGGCGAGCGCGCTATATTCGCCGAGCGAATGGCCGAGCACGAGTGCCGCGCGGTCGGGCAGTCGGAAGCCGCCCTCCTGTTCGAGCACGCGCAGCACGGCGAGCGAGACCGCCATCAGCGCCGGCTGGGTGTTCTGGGTCGCGGTCAGCTCCTCGGCCGGTCCTTCGAACATCAGCTTGGAGAGCCGCTGGTGCAGCACTTCGTCGACCTCGCCGAACACCTCGCGCGCCGGCGCGAAGGGGGGGGCGGGGTCGCGGCCCATGCCGACGACCTGGCTGCCCTGGCCGGGAAAGATGAACGCATGGACAGGCATCGAACATGGTCCGGTCATGTGGCGGCGCGGAGATGGAGCCGGTTCGGGCCGACTGTCAAATTGTCGTCGTCGTGAGGCAGGGCGGGCACCAGGGCAAGCATTCCTGCCGTGCGAGGCCCTGGCTTGCGGCAGCAAGCGGCGATGTGCTTCAAGCACGGCGTCCCTGCCGGGGTCGGCACGCCCCGGCTATGCCCAACGCCCGCGCCGCTCGTCGGCGCGAGCCGGAGATGCGCGCCGCCGGCGCGACGGGCTGATCAGCCATGGGGAGGTTACATGCCATTATATGAGACCGTGCTCATTGCACGCAACGACGTGACGCAGCAGCAGGTCGAAGGACTGGCGGACACGATCGCCACCCTGCTCGAGGCCGATGGCGGCTCGATCAAGAAGCGCGAATACTGGGGTCTGCGCACCCTGTCGTATCGCATCAAGAAGAACCGCAAGGCGCACTACATGCTGCTCGGCCTCGACGCGCTGCCGCCTTCGGTCAACGAGATGGAGCGCCAGCTTCGCCTCAACGAGGACGTGCTGCGGTTCATGACCATACGCGTCGACGCGATCGACGAGAATCCGTCCGCGGTGCTGACCCGCAAGTCGGACGACCGCGAGCGCGGCTTCCGCGGCCCGAAGCCGGCCGGGCGCTTTGAGAGCGGGCGCCGACGCAGTTTCGACGACCGCGAGGAGTATCGCGCCCGCGACGGCGCCGCCGAGCCGATGGCGGTGGAGGAATAGCCCCATGTCAGACCGTTCAGACCGCCCCGACCGCAACTCCGGCAGCGCCGACGCCGATCTCAGCCCGGCCGGGCGGCGCTCCGCCGTCGGCGCGCGCCGGCCGTTCTATCGGCGGCGCAAGTCGTGCCCGTTTTCCGGGCCGAACGCGCCGGTGATCGACTACAAGGATGTCCGTCTGCTCAGCCGGTTCCTCTCCGAGCGCGGCAAGATCGTGCCGAGCCGCATCACCGCGGTGAGTGCGAAGAAGCAGCGCGAGTTGGCCCAGGCGATCAAGCGCGCCCGCTTCCTCGCCCTGCTGCCCTACGTGCTGAGCTGAGGAGCGGACCATGGCATCGGTTGAACTGATCCTGCTGCAACGGGTCGACAAGCTTGGCCAGATGGGTGAGCTGGTCCGGGTGAAGCCTGGCTATGCGCGCAACTTCCTGCTGCCGCAGAAGCGGGCGATCCGGGCCAACAAGAGCAACCTCGCGAAATTCGAGGAGACCCGGGTCCAGCTCGAAGCCCAGAACATCAAGCGCCGCGAGGAAGCCGAGCGCCTGGCCGAGCGCATGGGCGGGCTTGCCGTCGTCATCATCCGTCAGGCCGGCGACAGCGGCTCGCTCTACGGCTCCGTCTCCAACCGCGACATCGCCGAGAAGGTGACCGAGGCCGGGCTGACGGTGAGCCGTCAGCAGATCGTTCTCGACCACCCGATCAAGTCGCTCGGGTTGTCGAAGGTGCGCGTCGTGCTGCATCCCGAGGTCGCGATGCAGGTCACCGTCAACGTGGCGCGCAGCCCCGAGGAGGCCGAGAAGCAGGCGCGCGGCGAGGCGGTGGGCGCCGCCGCCGCCGACGAGCAGGACGAGGCGGACGCCGCCGCCCTGTTCGAGCAGGGCGCGATCCCGACCGGCGAGGCCGCCCAGGCGTGAGTTGCCGCAAAGTCACGTCGGCTGGAATGTGAATGGCGGCCGGGGGCACTTCCCGGCCGCTATGCGTTTAGGGGCTTCGCAATGCGACGTCGGGCAAAAGCCCGACGATAGCGGGAGAAGCGCTGTTGACCCGTTCACTTCGCGGCCTGTTCATCCTTGCGATCACCCGGCTGATCCAGCAGGGCCGGCTGACCATCCAGTTCCCGGACGGCAGCCGGCACGTCTTCGAACAGGCGCCTGGCGGTTCGGGCGGCTTCGTCATCCACGACTGGCCGACGGTGCGCGGGCTGATGCTCGACCCGACGCTGGCGTTCGGCGAGGCCTGGATGGATGGCCGCATCACCCTGCTCGAGGACAGCACGCTCGCCGGCGTGCTCGACGTCGTCTACGGTTCGGCAAAGGCGGGCGGCTCCAATCCGTTCGTGCGTGTCGGCAGCCGGTTCCGCCGCGCGACGCGACGCCTCGCGCAGTTCAACCCGGCGACCAAGTCGCGCCGCAATGTCGCCCGCCACTACGACCTGAACGGCCGGCTCTACAGCCTGTTCCTCGATCGCGACCGGCAATACTCCTGCGCCTACTTTCCGCGTGGCGACGAGACGATCGAGGAGGCGCAGGCGGCCAAGAAGCGCCACGTCGCGGCCAAGCTGCTGCTCGATCGGCCGGACCTCCACGTGCTCGACATCGGCTGCGGCTGGGGCGGCATGGCGCTGACGCTCGCCCGCGACTACGGCTGCCGCGTCACCGGCATCACGCTGTCCGCCGAGCAGCTTGCCGAGGCGCGTGGCAGGGCGGAGGCGGAGGGGCTCACCGACCGGGTCAGCTTCGAGCTCGCCGACTACCGCGCGATCGACCGCCGCTTCGACCGCGTGGTCTCGATCGGCATGTTCGAGCATGTCGGCGTCAACCATTACGACGCGTTCTTCGCCACCGTCGCCCGCTGCCTGCGGCCGGACGGCGTCGCCTTGCTGCACGCCATCGGCCGGGTCGACGGGCCTGGCTCGACCGACCCCTGGATCGCCCGCTACATCTTTCCCGGCGGCTACGCGCCGGCGCTCAGCGAAGTGTTCGCCCCGGTCGAGCGCAGCGGCCTGATGACGACCGATTGCGAAATCCTGCGCCTGCACTACGCCGAGACGATCCGGCTGTGGCGGCGGCGCTTTGCCGCCAACCGCGACGCCATACAGGCGCTCTACGACGAGCGGTTCTACCGGATGTTCGAATTGTACCTGGCGGGCGCCGAAATCTCGTTCCGCAAGGCGCACAGCATGGTGTTCCAGCTCCAGCTCACCCACGCGCTCGACGCGGTGCCGATCACCCGCGACTATATCGGGCAGGCCGAGCGCCGCGAGGCTCTGGTCGCCGAGGACGCCGATTGATGGATGGCAAGGTCCTGGCGCCGTTCGGCCGGCTGCTGCGTCCGCTCCGCCCCGGCCCCGGCAGGCTTTCGGCCAACGCTTTGCCGGCGCCGCGCGATATCGCTCTCACCAGCCCTGCCTTCGATCCTGGCGGCGCGCTGCCTGAGCGCTTCACCGCCGACGGGCAGGGCCTGTCGCCGCCACTCTCCTGGGCGCACCTGCCGGAGCGGACCGCCAGCCTCGTCCTGCTCGTCGAGGATATGGACGCGCCGTTTCCGCGCCCGCTCGTCCACGCGCTGGTCTATGATCTCGGGCGCGATCTCTCCGGGCTCGACGAGGGCGCGATCCCGGCGCGCCTGCCTGGCGCCGCGCCTCAGGGCTTCCGCTGCGGCCGCAACTCGAACGCCGCACCCGGCTGGATGCCGCCGGCGCCGGTGCCGGGCCACGGGCCGCACCGCTACGTGTTCCAGCTCTACGCGCTGAGCCGGGCGCCGGAGTTTTCGCACCGGCCGGGGCGCCGGCTGCTGCTGAGGACGATACTCAATACGGTGGTCTCTATCGGGCTGCTCAGCGGAATCTATGAGCGGGATTAGGTAAGGAAGCGGTTCTTTTCCGAGAAAAAGAACCAAAAAGCTTTTATTTAGTTATGCCGGTCCGGCTCGCGGGCGAGGCTGACGCCCAGTGCCGTTAGCCGGCGACGCATCGCGGCAAGGCTGCCGAGTGCGGGGTCCGCCGAGGGGTGCGGCCTGTCGATGGCGCGGCAGGCGTCCTCGATCACGGTGACCTTGAAGCCGGCGGCGACGGCGTCCTCGGCGGTCCAGCCGACGCAGAAATCGAGCGCCAGGCCGGCCAGCAGCAGCGTCTCGACGTTGTGGGCGTGCAGCCAGGCGGCAAGCCCGGTCGTCGTCGTGCCGTCGTTCTCGCGGAACGCGCTGTAGCTGTCGAGCATCGGGTTCATGCCCTTGCGCAGGATCAGCGACAGCCGGGCGGCGTCAAGATCAGGGTGCAAGGCGGCGTTGGCGGAGCCTTGCAGGGCGTGATCCGGCCACAGCGTCTGCTCGCCGTACGACGTTTCGATGGTCGAGAAGGCGGCGTGCCCGGGATGCACGCTGGCGAACGAGCTGTGGCCGGGCGGGTGCCAGTCCTGGGTCGCGAAGCAGAGCAGGTCCGGCAAGGCGAGCAGTCGGTTGATGGCGGGCACGATCGCCTCGCCGCCCTCGACCGGCAGTTCGCCGCCCGGCATGAAGGTCGGCTGCAGGTCGATCACGCCGAGTGCGGTGCGGCCGGCACTGCTACTCTGGCCGGTCATGCAGCAACCGTGAGGCTGCCGGCGAGGGCGGCGGCGACGCGCCTGGCGAAGGCGGCCGGATCGCGTGGCGGCTCGCCGTCCTGCACCCGCGCGAGGTCGAGCAGGGTGCGGGCGCTGTCGGCGATGTCGGCGCCGGCCTCGGCGCGTTCGGCGAGGCTGCGGATCAGCGGGTGGCGGGGATTGATCTCCAGCACCGGCGCGGCAGGCGGTGCGGCGCGCGCGGCGCGTCGGAGCAGGCGCTGCATCTGCAGATCCGGGCCCTGTTCGCTGGCGGCGAGTACGACGGCGCTGTCGGTCAGGCGGTCGGTCGCGCGGATGTCGGCGACGTCGCCGCCGAGCGCCGCCTTCAGCGCCTCGATCAGGCGGGCGCTGTCCGGCGCCTCGGCCGCGTCCTCGCCTTCCGGCTTGAAGGCGGAGAGGTCGGCCGCACCCTGGGTCACGCTGCGCAGCGGCTTGTCCTCGAAGCTGTCGAGGCGGTCGGGCCAGAACGCGTCGACCGGATCGGAGAGCAGCAGCACCTCGAGGCCGCGCGCGGCAAAGCCCTCGAGCTGCGGCGAGGCGGCGAGCGCCTCGTGGCTGTCGCCGAGCAGGTAGTAGATCGCCTGCTGGCCGGGCTTCATCCTGCCCGCATAGGCGGCAAGCGAGGTCAGGCCCTCGGCGGCGCTGGAACGGAAGCGCAGCAGCGGCACGAGGTCCTTGCCGACGTCGAGGCCGGTGGTGCCCGGATCATAGGCGCCCTCTTTGACCACCGGGCCGAAATTGTCCCAGAACCCGGCATAGCTCGCCTCGTCGGCGCTGCGGGTCTTGAGCTCGGCGAGCACCCGGTTGGTCACCGCCTTGCGTATTCGGGCGAGCACGGGGGTCGCTTGCAGCATCTCGCGGCTGACGTTGAGCGGCAGGTCCTCGGTGTCGACGACGCCCTGGACGAAGCGCAGGAACGGCGGCAGCAACTCGGCCTCGTCGGTGATGAACATCCGCCGCACGTGCAGCCGGACCTTCGACTTGCGTTCACCGTCCATCGGATCGAACGGCTTGGCCCCTGGCACGAACAGCAGCGCGGAGAACTCGATATTGCCCTCGGCCCGCCAATGCAGCGTCGCCCAGGGCTCGTCGAAATAATTGCCGAGATGCTTGTAGAAGCCCTTGTACGCCTCTTCGTCGAGCTCGGACTTCGCCTTGCGCCACAGCGCGGTGCCCTCGTTCGCGGCAACCTCCTTGCCATCGCGGGTGAGCAGGATCGGCAGCGCGATGTGGTCGGCCCATTTGCGGATGACGGTCTCGAGGCGGTAGGGCTCCAGAAACTCCTCGGCGTCGGACTTGATGCGCAGGGTGATGGTGGTGCCGGCCACCTCGCGCTCGGCCGGCGCCAGGGTGTACTCGCCGCGTCCCTCGCTCGCCCACAGCCACGCCGTATCCGAGCCGGCACGCCGGGACACCACCTCGACGCGGTCGGCGACCATGAAGGCGGCGTAGAAGCCGACGCCGAACTGGCCGATCAGGTTCGGGCGGTCCTCCGGCTTCGCGTCGGCGATACTCTGGTCGAAGGCGCGGGTGCCGGAGCGGGCGATGGTGCCGAGGTTGGCCACCATCTCGTCGCGGCTCATGCCGATGCCGTCGTCGCTGATCACGACGGTCTTGCCCGCCTTGTCGGGCACGATGCGGACGGCGGCACCCTCCGGGGCGGCGAGTGCCGCGTCGGTCAGCGCCTCGAAACGGCGCCTGTCGGTCGCGTCGGCGGCGTTGGCGACCAGCTCGCGCAGGAAGATCTCGCGCTCCGAGTAGAGCGAGTGCACGACGAGATCGAGCAGCCGGCCGACCTCGGCGCCGAACTCGTGGCGCTCAGCAGCCGGGCGCTCGCCAGCCGGGCGCTCGCCAGCCGGGCGCTCGCCAGCCGGGGGCTCAGCGGTGTGTGAAGTCTCCGTGTCGCTCATCGCCTGTCTCCCGATGTCCCGTCACCGCGTCGTGCCGGCGTGCGGCGATATGCGGCAGGGCCGGGACGAGTTCAACCGCCGGCGCGGCATGGACGAACCGGCGGCGGCGATGAACCGTTACGCCGGCGAGGAGATTTGCCATGAAGCTGAGGGCATGAAGCTGAGGGGCGGTTGGCTGGGGCGCGCGCCGTGGCCGTTGCGGGCTGCAGCGCCGACGCGCCGTGCCCGCGTGAGGCCGGAGAGATTCTGGCGTCGGTCGCCGCCGAGCCGACCGCAGCCGAAAACCGGCCTCGCGGCATCGCTCGGCCGGTCCGGAC
>CAXTSD010000060.1:0-10241 GCA_964246775.1 uncultured Acetobacteraceae bacterium
CGCCGGGGTGCTGGCGCACGAGATCGGCCACGCGCTGCACCGCGACCCGACGCGCGAGGCGCTGCGCGGCGCCGCCCTCGGGCTGCTGGCGCGCAGCCTGGGCTGGGGCGGCCAGGTTGGCGGTACGATGGCGGCGCTCAGCTACGGGCGGCGCGCCGAGGCGGCGGCCGATGCGAGCCCGCTCGCGACGCTGCGCCGCGCCGGGTTGCGCAGCGACGGGCTCAGCCGCTTTCTCGCCCGGTTGCAGGCGGGCGAGGCGCTGCCGGCGTTTCTGTCCGACCATCCGAGCACGGCTTCGCGCGTCACGGCGCTGCGTGGCTCGTCAAGCGGCGCGCCGGCGATGACGGCGGCATCGTGGCAGGCGGTGCGGGCCATTTGCGTGGAGTGAGGCAGCCACGAGAGCTGAGTGTGACCATCTCGGCCGTTGCACTTTCGAGTTGTAGAGAGCATCATCGGCGAGCATGGCGCGTGATCTTGATTTTCGGTTCTACACCAGCTTCTACCATGATCTTCTGATCCTCAACGAGGAGCAGGCGACACAGCATTGGCTCAATAGCGGGCAAGGCGAAAACCGGTTTAGCGATCTTGAGGCGTGGATCGCAGGCACGCCGCAGATAAGCGCGCGATTGCCGGAAGAATTCTCGGTCAGTCTGTACCGTCAGTTCAACCCGGACCTGGCCGACACGCTGCAGCATGACTGGCAGTATGTGCTGCATTACACCGAGCACGGACAGGCCGAGGGGCGGCGTTGCGGCATCAGCGCCGACCAGTTCATCGCCGACCTCTACTTTGACGGCGTCGTGCCGCAACCGGCGCTGCTCGCCACGCTCAGCGCGACAGCCTATCGCGACCTCAATGAGATGCTGGTTGCCAACGGCATCGTGTCGCAGGATTTCCTGTCGCTATTCAGCGTGCCCGACTACGTGACGCAGAGCGCGTCGCTACGCAATCGCATGCAGTGCCTACGGCATTTCGCCGAGACCGGGCGCGCGGCGCTGTGCCCGATCGCCCTCGACAAATGGTTCGATCCAACCTTCTACGCCGAGATCGCGACGAGGACCGTCGGTCTCGCGGCGCCGGACGCCTACCTGCACTGGCTGAACGGCGGCATCGCCGCCGGGCTGGCGCCGAATGCCGCCGACTTCCTGCGCGGACTCGGCCTGACCAGCACCGGCAGTTTTCCCGACGGCTTTGACGAGCGCCTCTACGCCGCCGCCAACCCGGACCTGCGCGAGGCGTGGGCCGGACGTGCAAGCCGTTGGGACGCGTTGCGGCAATTCGTGCACGAGGGTGCCGCCGCCGGTCGCCCGGGTTGCACGCTCGATCCGGGCAACGCCGACCTGTTCCTCGCCGCCGCGGACGCGCTCTGCATGCGCGGCCAGAACAGCGAGGCCAAGCCGCTCTACGAGCGCGTGCTCATGGTCGACCCCAGCAACGGGCGCGGGCTGCGCCATTATGGCGATTGCCTGCTGCGCATCGGCGAGTTCTACGCCGCCGCCCAGCTCTACGAGCGCACCATCAGGGCGGGGCACGACAACGTCTGGACGCATCTCAACCTCGCCACCTGCCAGAAGGCGAACGGCCGGGAGGATTACGGCAGCGCGACGCTGCAGGCGCTGGCGCGCCGCCATCCCGGCGACCGCGGCTTGCGGCTGCGCGCCGACCAGGCCGCCGACGCGCTGTTCAACAGCCGGCGCGACCATGCGCTCTGGCAGAGCGCGCATGGCCTGCACGACGCGGCGCGCGAGGCGATGGAGATCGCCGTCGGCACGCTGGTCGAGCCGGTCGCCGCCAGCCTGGCCGAGACCAGCCCCTCGGTGCGCCAGATCCGCTCGGTGCTGATCCTCGCTGACCTCAGCCTGCCGCAATGCCGGTACTATCGCGTCAACCAGAAGATCGAGCAGCTGCGGGCCGCCGGCCTCGCGGTCGAGCTGTTTGATCATGCGTCGGAGATCGGCCGCTTCGTCGAGGCGCTGCCGCGCGGCGACGCGGCGATCTTCTATCGCCTGCCGGCGCTGCCGGCGCAGCTGCGCGCGATCGCCGCGGCGCGCCGGGCCGGCATCCCGACGTTTTACGAAATCGACGACCTGGTGTTCGACGGCCGCTACTTTCCCGACAGTTTTGAAAGCTACGGCGGGCTGATCGACCGTGACGTCTATGCCGGGCTGATCACCGGCACGGCGCTGTATCGCGCCGCGATGGCGGCCTGCGACTACGCCATCGCCTCGACCAGCACGCTCGCTCATGCGATGCAGCCGATCGTGCAGTCCGGCCGCGCCTTCGTGCACCCCAACGCGCTCGGGGCGCAGCAGACGCGTCTCGCACTCGCCCCGCCGCGGGCCGCTCGCCAAAGCGAGGCGGTGCACGTCTTCTATGGCTCCGGCACCCGGGCGCATAACGAGGATTTCGAGGTTTATGCCGCGCCCGCGCTCGCCAGGGTGATGGAGCGCCATCCGAACGTTAAGCTGATCGTCGTCGGCCATCTGGCGCTGCCGCGCTCGCTCGCCCACCTCGCCGCCCGGATCACCAGCCTCGAGCCGGTCTGGGATGTCGGTGTCTACTGGAGCATGCTCGCCGAGGCGGATATCAGCATCGCGGTGCTGAAGCCGGGCCAGGTCGCCAACTGCAAGAGCGAGATCAAGTGGCTCGAGGCGGCGATGTTGCGCGTGCCGAGCGTGGTGAGCGCGACACAGACGCATCGCGAGATCATCACCCACGGCGAGACCGGCATGCTCGCCGGCAGCATCAAGGAGTGGGTTTCGGGGCTGGAGGCGCTGATCGCCAGCCCAGCGTTGCGCCGACGCAGGGGCGAGGCGGCGCATGCGGCGGCGCTGGCGCAGCGCTCGCTCGAGGCGGGCAGCGCCAACCTGCTGGCGATGTTCGAGGCGGTGCGCGAGAAGCGCCACGCGGCGCCGCGCCGGCGCGTCCTGGTGGTCAACGTGTTCTTCCCGCCGCAGGCGATCGGCGGCGCGACCCGCGTCGTCGCCGACAATGTGCGCCAGATCTGTGCCGAGCACGGCGACGAGATCGAGATCGAGGTGTTCTGCACCCTGGAGGGCGGCTTCGTGCCATACCAGGTCGAGCGCAGCGTCTGGCAGGGCGTGCGCGTGACCGGGGTCACGACGCCGTCCGATCCGGCGATCGACCTGCGGGTGACCGACGAGACGATGGGCCGGCTGTTCGGCGACACGCTCGACCGCTTCCATCCCGACCTCGTGCATTTCCACTGCATCCAGCGCCTCACCGCCTCGGTCTGCGACGCGGCGAAGGCGCGCGGCATCCCCTACCTCGTCAGCGTGCATGACGGCTGGTGGATCTCGGAGCACCAGTTCCTGCTCGATGACGACCTGCAGCCGAGCCGCTACCGGCACGACGACGCGCTCGCGCAGTTGCGCGCCGGCGGCCCGACGAGCCTGCATCGGATGCGCAGGCTGGCCGACTGCCTGGCCGGCGCGGCTCGCGTGCTCGCCGTCTCCGCCGGTTTCGCCGAGCTGTATCGCGCCTGCGGCGTCTCGCGCGTGCAGGTGGTCGAGAACGGGGTTTCGGCGCTGGTCCCGCTGCCACGGCGAGCGGCCACCGACGGCATCGTTCGGCTCGCGCATATTGGCGGCGCCAGCCCGCACAAGGGCTACACGCTGTTGCGCGCCGCCCTCAGCGGCGGCGCCTACCACAACCTGTCCTTGCTGGTGCTCGATCACGCGATGGAGCCGGGGATGGAGAAGACCGAACTATGGGGTGCCACGCCGGTGCGGCGACGCGCCCGGATGGCGCAGTCGCAGATCGGCGAGCTGTACGCCGAGACCGACATCCTGGTCGCGACCTCGATCTGGCCCGAGAGTTACGGGCTGGTCACGCGCGAGGCGCTGCAGGCCGGTTGCCGCGTCATCGCCTCGGACCGCGGCGCGATCGGCGCCGATGTCAGCGGCGATCTCGGGTTTGTCGTGCCGGTCGAGGTGGTGGCGCCGCTCGCCGAGGTGCTGGGGAGGATCGACGCCGATCCGGCGCATTACCTGGCGCCGCCGACGGCTAAGCCGCGGCTGAGGACGAGCTTGGAGCAGGCGGAGGAGTTGGCAGCGCTGTATTGCGCGCCACTGCTCGGCGATCAGGCCGTGCCCCCGCCGGCGCCGGCGATCGCGACCGTCGGCGAGACCATCTCTTCTAGCAAACGTACGGGTAAAGGCCGCTCGACGCAGCGGGCGGTCGCCTCGGACATCCGGGCGTCCCGCAGGTAATAAGTTGGGACGGTTGCTCGTGAATGCAGGAATTCAGTGGGATGTCCAACATTAAAGCGTCAGTAAACCTCGACCTGATCGAGAGACAGCCATGTTGTTGTGGGCACCGTAAGCCGCAGATATCGCGTCGTCACCGGGACCTCAGGGTGCCATATCAGGGGGTTGCCATCGGCGCCGCCGAACGGCGTGTCGGAATTGCGGCGATAAAGCTCCTGCCAAGCGTCGCCGTCTGCGGAGGCCGATATGATCAGGCGATTATTACGCGCGGCGACGCCCATATCGTCAACACGGTTGAACACGCGGATTTCCTGCACCGTGCGGTTTCGCCCAAGATCGACCTGCCACCAAGGCTCGATGTCTTTGTCGGTATGGAATGCAGCGCGACCAGAAACAATGCCCGAAATCGCGCGAACAGCATCATGCGCCGGGTTTTTCTGCTTGGACCAGACCGAGGTGGAACTCTGCATCGCTTGACATCCAATAGCGAGATTGGGGCCGGGCGGTCGGGACACAATGGAGGTCGCCGCCGGTACACCAAGAGTGCGCTCCCAGTATTCCTTCAAGTACAAGTTCTGCTCGGCGTTGGTCGCAGTCAGGTAGCCACGCGCCTCACCGTTGACTATGCTCTCTGCCCAGATACGCTGGCCAGCAAATTGCCCGCCTACTCCACGCTCGAGACGACGCATGAAGTCGGCTTCAGACTTCAAAGCGAAATGTGCAATAAAGGCGGTTTGCCGGATTTCTTCGGCACGTTCGCTAGCCAACAGGCTGCGGTTGAACGGCACGGGAACTTGCTCGACGAGACTTGAGTAGCATTGCAGGTCGTGCCCTTGGGAACGGTCCCACAAATGCCAGAAAACGGTTTGCTCCGGACGCAACCGGTCCGGTTGAATTCGGCTTGTGCGGACCATGGTCTTAGTTTCGTATGAAACCTTTGCTTCGCGCTTCGTATACTGGCGCAACACGCTGCCCGTAGGACGCTCCAAGAAGCCGCTCGTTCCATAATAAATCCAATGGAAATGCACGGCGTCGCAGTCGGGCGGAAAGCGGAACATAAACCTACGGATATCATCAAGGCCGGGCAGCGTCAAAAACTCGTCCGCGTCCAGAAAGGCGCCCCATTCAGTCTCGTGTGCATAGTGTCGAAACCAGTGTAGGTAGATGTCCCATTGCAGTCCTTGAAAGGGGTAGTGGATGAAAGTGACGAACGGCTCAGGTGTTGCCAGATAACAGCAGATTTGATCAAAAAGCTCGGTTGGGTCATCATCATTGCAATATAAATAAACATGATCAAAGCCGATGGATCGATGATACGCGATCCACTCCAGGATGCTTGATGTCTCCCACCTGGCCGGCAAAACGATCGAGTGCTGATATTCGTACATTATACGTCTGACAGGCGAAGCATCACTAAGGTTCCGCTTTCACTGGCGATGAAAAATCAATCCGGTCGACGAGAAATAATTAAAAATGAGGTCGGATCGAGCAATTTTACGATAATCGTCGTTCTGCTTGTCCAGCGTAAAGCCTTTCTCGGTCATCTTTTCCACCCAATACTCTTGCGGTTGGCAATTCACGTGATGATGGCCGCTTTGCCCTGGACGGGCGTGTGTCATGGCAATAATGCGCCCGTTCGCCAGCGTGTTGATATAGTGGCTTATGTTGCTGTCCGGCAGATGCTCCGCCACTTCGCAACTCCAAACCATGTCGACCGGCATTGTATAGGACGAGTCGGTCAAATCATGTAACGCAATCGGTGTCACGGCCCGTTCGATGTTCAGGCGTAGCCCGTCAATTCCATGCGAGATGCAGCCGAGACGGCGGAAGAACGCTACGGCGTGTCCCTCACCACAGCCAACGTCCAGAACGGAGGTTACAGCAAAGCGCTCCACCAGAAAGCGCCACAGCACAGGCGAATGCGTGCAGATATCCCCATGACGCAAGTTGCCCCCAAGGTCTGGGCGCAAGCTGTCTAAGACTGGTTCAGGCAAATTGTCCTCCTATTCATAATGATAGACGTGCAACGTATTTTTGCAGTCTAGGCACGCGGGTTGACCGCTCTATCGACGGCACAGAAGGCGACTCTCTTGCCGAAATGCGGCTACCTGAGCTGTCTTAAGCTCCCAGTTTGCCCGCACTGGCCGTCAGCACCGGCGGGCGCGTAACATCTATATAAAAACAACATCATCGTAGCCCTTATAGCTCCCAGCCGCCATAAATCGTACCATCGCAGCGTGATCGACCGCCAGCGGTGTGCCGAGAAAGGTTGACATTTCCTGAAGGAAAATATCAGGCGCAACGATTGCCTTCTCGTAACTCACGAGCAGAGTCGGTAGCTCCCAACGCAAGGCCAGCGCCAAATTTTTCTGATTTTGACCGATCGCCTCCGACAACGCCGCGCTCGCCTGCCGGTCGTCCCAGCGCAGCAAGCCAAGCGAGGTGGCGACGATGTCACGGTTGACGATAATCAGCAGGGGGTTGCGAACAGACGTAAGAAGATTGTCCAGGTAGTCGGCGGCCATGGGAAACTTCCAGCCCCACAGCCCGTGTTCCCGGTCACGCTGCGAGATTGATGCTCGCATCTCCTCGACAGATCGATAGGAGAAATCCGCGTCCTCGTTGTTGACCGCAAGATCAGGCCCGAAGTAGTAGCCGTGCCCGCGCACGACGCCAGCCACCATGCTGGTTCCGCCGCGATTGATCCCGAACACGATGGCGGTCCTGGTGGCGTTGCTTGCCGGCGTCCTGGTCTGGTTGAAAAGCGTTATCGAAGTCTGACCGCCGACGCTCATCCGGGTGGACCCACATACATCCGTTGTTATCCGGCAACCGACGACACTCGAGACGCACGCGAATGACTGCACCAGCCGTGGCGCGTGCTCGTAGGCTCCTATACACAAGTCCAGGTTGTTTAGACAACGGTAAGTGATGATCAGGCGTTGTCGCACTGGCAGGTGAGTGGCAGGGCGCACCATGGCGTGTACGAACTTAACCCGCTTGGGCCGGGGCGCTATGATGGCGCATGTCCTGCCGCTCGTCCGACCTGATCGTGCATTCGCGCGAGCCGTTGAATGCCGAGCCGCGGCTGCCGGTGCTGCGCCGCGCCTTTGTCACGCCGCAGGCGCAGTTCTACATACGTAGCCATGGCGCCATACCGGCGCTGATGGCGACGCATCGGCTGCGCGTCGATGGCCTGGTCGCAACACCGCTCGATCTGTCGCTCGCCGAGCTGCAAGCCGGCTTCGCCAGTCGCACGGTCGCCGCCGTCCTGCAATGCGCCGGCAATCGCCGTGCCGACCTGCAGCAGGTCCGGCCAACTTCGGGCGACCCTTGGGCGCCCGGCGCCATCGGGCACGCCGAATGGACCGGCGCGTCACTCGCCGACGTGCTGCGCGCGGCCGGCGTCGCGTCGCGGCCCGGGCTGCACGTCGCCTTCTCGGCCTCGGACACGATGCAGATCGGGGATGAGCCGGTCGCCTTCGAGGTCTCGATCGCGCTGGAAAAGGCGTTGCAGGGCGACGTGCTGCTCGCCTGGGCGATGAACGGCGAGGCGCTGACGCCTGAACACGGCTTTCCGCTGCGCGTTGTCGTGCCCGGCTTTGCCGGCGTGCGCAGCGCCAAGTGGCTCGCCGCGGTCACCGTGCGGGACAGCCCAGTTGCGAGCCCGATGCAGCAGACCGACTACAAGCTGCTGCCGCCGCACATGACGGCGGAGACCGCGGACTGGGCGGCCGGCCTGACCATCGACGAGATGCCGCTGAATGCCGCGATCTGCGAGCCGGCCGCCGGAGCTTGCCTCACGGCCGGCGCCGTGCCCGTTCGCGGCTACGCCATCGCGACCGACCGGCGGATCGTCCGCGTCGACGTTTCCGCCGATGGCGGGCGCAACTGGCTGCAAGCGGAGCTGGAGCACGGCGCGCGTTGGAGCTGGACGTTCTGGACGGCCGGGCTCAGCCTTGCGCCGGGCGCCCACGAACTGGTGGTGCGCGCCTGGGACAGCGCCGGGCAGACGATGCCGGCGGCGCCCGACGACACCTGGAACTTCAAGGGCTACCTGTGCGCGGCCTGGCACCGCGTGCCGGTTGTCGCGAGCTGATCCTGATCCGAGTCGTCCGGATCTCGGCCGCTCGCCGATTCGGCGTCAGCCGGCTGGCGGCGCGGCCGCGGGATCGTCATGTCGGCCGGCAGCCGGCGTCGATAGCGGGTCCGGCGGCCGGGACGCCTGCATCATCGCCTCGATCCTGTCGTACTCGGCCTGCATCGTCCGCACGCTGACCAGCGTCGCGCCGTGTCGGACATGGCCGAGGCTGATGCGCCCCGCCGCGTGCCGGAGGAGGGCGCCGATCGCCGGGCCGAGGAGCAGGCCGGACGCGAGGCCCGCCAACATCGCGATCACGACGGCGGCCAGCCAGCCCGAGGCGGCGGCGGGCAGTCGAAGCCCGGGGGCGCCGAGCACGCTCGACCAGGCCAGCAGACCGGCGACGCCGCCGAACAGGGCGCCGATGGCGATCCCGAGGCGGCGCGGCGAGCAGCGCGCCATCTCCGGCGCGAGCGCGGCCGGGCTCGCGCCGGCGGCCTCGAGAGAGACGCCGCGCGGCTCGCTGGGGTCGGGTGCGACCAGGCTGATCCGATCCTCCGAGACGCCGGCGGCTTCAAGCGTGTTCACCACAGTCACCGCCTCGTTGTAGCTGTCATACAGATGCGTGATGGTGCGCAGCCCCGGCGCCGCCGGAGATCCGGAACAGGTGGACGTCATGTGTCACCGCAAAACTGTTGCAGCCTGTGCCGTCGTCCGCATGCGGACTACATTGCGAAAGCCCGGACGTTTCATGCGGTTTGCATGAGAATGTCCGGGCGGGCAAAAGATATGCTTCAGTGTTAGTTTATGACCAGGATGGCGTGACGTCTGCACCATCCGGTTTGCGTTCGTCGCCGCCGCAAGGGTCGCCATGCCGAGCTCGATCTACCGCCACGCCGTCGTGCTCGGGCTGCTCATCGCCGTCGGCGCCGTCGCGATCGACCTCTACATTCCGGGCTTCGCCGCCGTCGCGCGGGATTTGCGGACCGATCCCGGCTCCGTCCAACTCTCGATGACCAGCTTCTTCGCCGCGGTTGCCATCGGCCAGATCATCTATGGGCCGGTCTCGGACGCGGTCGGACGGCGGCCGCCGATCTTCGTCGGCCTGGCGCTGTTCGCAGGCGCGAGCGCGGCCGCGGCGCTGGCGCCCGGCATCGCCGCCTTGATCGCCGCCCGCTTCATCCAGGGTCTCGGCGCCGCGGCCACCGCCGTCATTCCGATGGCGATGATACGCGATGAGCATGTCGGCCCCGATGCGGCGCGGCTGTTGTCGCTCGCCCTGGCTTCGCTCAGCGTCTCGCCGGTGCTGGCGCCGGTGCTTGGCGGCGTCCTCGTTCAAGTCGGATCGTGGCGGCTGATCTTCGTGGTTCTGATCGTGATCTGCCTCGCGGCGGCGGTCATGGTGGCGAGGCTGCTGCCCGAGACGCTGCCGCACTCGCGGCGGGTCAGCCTGCGCCCCGTCGCGGTGCTCGCGACCTACAGCCGGCTGCTGCGCACGCGTCGGTTCATGACGCCGATCCTGATCGCGGCCGCGGCGCAGGCGACGCTGTTCGCCTTCATCGCCGGCTCGCCGTTTGTTTTCGGCACGCTGCATCACGTCCCGCCGACCCGGTTCGGCCTGCTGTTCGCCCTGCACGCCATCTGCCTGATCGGCGCCAGCCAGTTCAATGCGCCGATGATGCGGGTGTTCGGCGCGCGTCGGCTGATCGGGGCAGCGTCGTTCGGCGCGGGGCTGGCAGGGCTCGGCTTCGCCGCCCTGGTGCTTGGCGGCGAGCGCGCGCTGTGGCCGCAGGTGCTGGTCACCCTGTTGCTGTTCGTCTGCCTCGGCATGATCCTCGCCCCGGCGTTTCTCACCGCCATGGAGCCGTTCGGCGACATTGCGGGCGAGGCGGCGGCCCACCGGCACCACGTGGAGCTGGGGGTCAGCACCC